>CADCWJ010000811.1 GCA_902806365.1 uncultured Thermomicrobiales bacterium | reverse complement strand
CTGCCGAACGTGTTGGTCTCGATCACGTCGGCACCGGCCTCGAGAAAGGCGGCGTGGATGCTCTTGATCAGGTCGGGCTTCACCACCGAGAGGTAGTCGTTATAGCCTTCGGTCGCCTGCCCGCCGTAGTCGTCCGGGGTGAGCCCGAGATTGAGGATCGTGGCGCCCATCGAACCGTCATAGAAGATGGGACGGGAATCGATCAGGTCGAGTAGTGTGCTCACTCCGGAGGTCCTCCGCAAAGATTCGAATCATGATGACGCCGGAGCGCCGTTTTGCCGGGATGGTTGCGCCAACGGATCACGCGAGCGAGGCGTCCGCGTGAGTTGCCTGAGATTGTACCGTCATGCACCGGTCGGAAGCCGGGCCTGGGCGCGCTGGGCGGCCGGCTTCGACCAGCGCCGCGAACCCCGATCGTGGACGTGCCGGTTCAGCTCCGTCCCGGCAATTGGACCGTGCTTCCGGGGATTTCCGGAGCCGGGGACGTATAATCCGCCTTAACGATGGTGCCTTGCACTCGATCCAGAGCTTCC
Organism: uncultured Thermomicrobiales bacterium; assembly: GCA_902806365.1. Taxonomy (GTDB): domain Bacteria; phylum Chloroflexota; class Chloroflexia; order Thermomicrobiales; family UBA6265; genus CADCWJ01. The sequence continues at coordinate 3,681 of CADCWJ010000811.1, read as the reverse complement.
CAGGCGCGGTGACGCCTGTCGCACCGTTCCCGGAATGAGGTGTAGACGTGGCCGATGAGGTACGACAGATCATGAACCACATCGTCGCTCGCTACGTCGTGCAGGAGGAATTGCGGTCGATCGACCGGGATGCGCCCACCAACAGCACCGATGGAGAAGCGATCGAGACCGACAAGCAGGAGGCGGCGCGGCGGGAAGCGGATCACGCCGAGCGGCTCGCCCCAGCGTTCGAGGATGGCTTGCTCCAGGCCTGGCAACGATTCACGAAGGGTGGTCACGAGCTGGTACTCGACGACCGCAGGACCAGCGAGAACCTGGTCGCCGACGCGCTGATCCAGCTCCTGGTGCGGTTCGATCTTGCTGCCTCGCGCACTGAAGAAACCGACCCCCTGCACTACCGGTACTACATCTCGATCGATTGGCCCAGGCTGCGTGACTTTGCCGCCTCCGCCGGGTTCGATCTCGACGGCGTGCTCGGCCGCGCGGTGAACCGGATCGAGCGGTGATCCGTCGCTCAAGCGCGCGCTCCAGGTCGAAATCGTCGATTCCGGCTCCGGCCCGGTTCCGGCTCCCCGATCCCGCGCGGGAGCATGAGCTGGCCACGCGGATCGGCGTGACGTTCCGCGATCCGCTTGTCCTCCGGCTCGCGCTGACGCATCGCTCGGTGCTCAGCGACTGGCTCACGGTCCCGCAGCTCGACGCCACGCGCCAGAGCAACGAGCGGCTCGAGTTCCTTGGCGATGCGCTGCTCGGGGCGATCGTCGCCGAGCATCTGTTTACGAGCGATCCCGATGCCGACGAAGGCACGCTCACCAGCCGCCGGGTCGCGATCGTCCGGGCCGAGACGCTCGTCCGCTGGGCGCGCGGGTTGGATCTCGCCTCGTTTCTCTACATGGGCATCGGCGAGCGGGTCACCGAGGGAGTCCGTGACCGGATGCTGGCGGGCGCCTTCGAGGCGCTCGTGGGGGCGGTCCACGTCGACCAGGGCCGGGACGCCGCCGCCCGCTTCGTGCTTGGCTTCCTGGCGCGAGATCGCATCGCCCTGCTTGCCGACGAGGTGTCGCTCAATCCCAAGGGTCGGCTTCAGGAAGTGCTCCAGGATCAGGCCCGAGCGGCACCGGTCTACCTGACGCTGGAGGAGGAAGGGCCCGATCACGCCCGGATGTTCACCGTCGCGGTGACCATCGAGAACAAGGAATACGGTGTCGGCAAGGGGATCAGCAAGCGCGCGGCTCAACAGGAAGCGGCGCGCCAGGCCCTGCATGCGCTGGAGGAGGGCGGCGCTGGCTCACCCGACGCTGGCTCACCCGGCGCTCTCCCCGGTCACGATCCCTCCAACGAACCTCGTGTTCAGCGAACCGCTCGGGACGATGAGGGCGACCCAGGTCTCAACGGTCGGCGGGAGGGATGAGCGAACGCCGCCCCTGCAGCCTTGCGATCCATGACTGAATCGGGGCACGCCAACTCCACGCATCACCCCCTGCCAATCCGGCGGTTGTTGGCGATTGCCTGCGTCATGGCGGCCGGGATCGCCGGCCTCTGGATCCTGATCGACCGGTTCAGCGATGTTGACATGGACGCCCCGACTCCTCCCCCGGCCACGGACTCCCCTATCGCGACGCCCACCGCCGACGGCATCGTCCCGCCGCGTGCCGGGAGCCTTGCCGGCCTTCTCGGTTACGTGCCCGATCTTCTCGCCGACGATGCGCTGCCACTGGCGGATGTTGCGTGGTATGCCGATATCGATCAGTGGATGACCGCCCGCAGTCTTGCCGCTCCAGTCACTCCGGACGAATCCGCCATGGGCGCGTGGCGCGCCGAGCTCGCGAGCCTTGCGCTGACCGCCACGTTCGCCGAGCATGGGCTCGATCAGGCGTGGCGCGACGCTTACGGGTTTGATCTGACTCAGGTGCATCAAGTGCTCGTTGCCGGGCAGGCGCCGGACTACGTGACGATTCTGCGGGGAGGGTTTGATCGGGAAGCACTCTACGATGCGTGGGTAGCAAGCGGGTACCAGGCGGTCGAAGCCGAAGGCGCCACGATCTGGACACTCTTTCCCGGAGATACGATCGATCTCTCGAACCCCGCCAGTCGCCCCGCGATGGGGATGCTGAACAACGTCGTGCTCCTCGAAGATGGCACCCTTGTCGGGGCCGCGAAGCTGCCGCGACTGCGGTCAGCGCTACGGGTGGCCAATGGAAGCGCACCGTCGCTGGCGGATAACGCCATGGTCGCATCGCTGATCGGTCCCGCCACGAACTCCGGGGATCTGGTGTCCGCCGTGATCTCAAGGGGAAGGCTGTTCCAGGCGATGCCGTCGGATGTGCCGGAGTCCGCCGTGCCACGTCCCGCGCCACCGACCCTTGGGCACATGCTCCGGTCACTGGCTGACGAGGCAGCGCTCGCCGCGGGAATGCCGGAGGTGGTGCTGGCGCTGACGGGAATCCCGCCGCCGGCTCCCGAAACCCGTGATGCCACGCCTGCGGTAGCCACACCCCGTGCCTCGCCCGATCATCCGATGCGGCTGCTCCTTGCGTTCGACAACCGCGACGACGCCCGGAGCGCCCGCCGTGTGATCGAACAGCGGTTCCAGGAGCACCGGTCACCGGTCACCGGGTCCGCCTATGGGGAACGCTATGGCACCACACGGGTTCGGGTGCTGGATGTGCCGGGTGATCCCGCCCTGGTCGCGATCGACGCGAGCCTGCAACGCGGCACCGGCGACTGGCTCGTGATGCTGGCGGAGCGCGACGCCGGATTTGCGTTCTGGCTCGACCCGGACATCGCCAACGACGATTGACGTGCCGCCGCCCAGAGGCACCTACTCCGGCGGAACGAGACGGTAGATCGTTCCACCGGCATGGTCGGTCAGGTACAGCTCGCCCGCCGCGTCCTCACCGAACGAGGAGATCGAGAGCTCGGTCTCGACTGGCTCGGACATCGTCCACGATCCGTCGTCGTTCTGGCCCCCGGCCCAGAGATACCCGGTGCAGAAGTCGGCAAAGATGTAGGCTCCCGCAAGCCCGGGCATTGCCGTGCCGCGATAGACATACCCGCCGGTCACCGAGCATCCGCCCACCTCATGGGCATATTCGAGCACTGGTCCGGTATAGGCGGTCGGGTCGCATTCCAGCGCCAGGAAGCAGCTCGTCCCTTCGAGCTCGTTCCAGCCGAGATTGAGTGCGCCCTCGTTGGCCGGCAGCAGGTCGATCTCCTCGATCTCGCCCTGTCCAACATCCCCGATCCAGAGATCGCCGGTCTCCCGGTCGAAGCTGAAGCGCCACGGATTGCGCAGCCCGAACGCCCAGATCTCCGGCAGTGCGTCCGCCTGGCCGACAAAGGGATTGTCTTCCGGAACCGCAAAGGTCTCGCCCGCGGGAGCGTTCGCGGGGTCGACATCGATCCGAAGGATCTTGCCCAGCCAGGTCGTCAGCCGCTGCCCGTTGCCATTGGGGTCGCCACCGCTCCCACCGTCACCGAGGCCGATGTAGAGATAGCCATCGGGCCCGAACACGACCCCGCCGCCGTTGTGGTTGGCGAATGGCTGGCGCTGCTGAAGGAGGATCGTTTCGGACGCGGGATCGGCGACGTCCGGATCATCCGTCACGGCGAACCGGGAGATTGCGGTGTCACCGTTGACATCGGTGTAGTTGACGTAGAAAAGACCGCTGTCGGTGTAGT
>CADCWJ010000810.1 GCA_902806365.1 uncultured Thermomicrobiales bacterium | reverse complement strand
GCCCGAGCCGCCGGGTTTGGACCGTCAACCGCTCCGCCCGGAGCCAGCGTCGTGGGTGCCGGCCGGCGGCAGCAACCTGGCGCTGCTGCCGTACGACGACCTGCGGCGGGAAGCTGACCCGCGGGCAGCGTTGCTCGCCTTCCTGGAGAGCGCCTACCAGGCCGGGGCACGGGCGGCGGGGTGGGACGTGGCGGCGTTCACCGCCGCCGATCGGGGCTGACGATCGACGACCGCAACCGATCGGCCCCGTCCTCTCTCGAGGGTTCCGCCTGGTCGCACGATGGCGAGACGGCTTCCGCGACAGTATTGGCTGTTCCGTAAACGCCCGTTTTGGAGACGGGTCGCTCCAAGCCCGACCAGTAACTACGCCAACCGCAGCTGCTCCCTCGCGTCGCATACTAGTGACTGGAAAAACCGCTCCGGGGTTATACGGAGCGACGCTGCTGGCTGTCGCGGGACCGTTCCGCGGGCACCGAATCATGGCGGAGGGGAGAGGGGTTCGGCTATGGCATTGCCGCCGGTCGATGTGGTCGAACTCTTTCCGGACCTTCAATTCGCCTTCATGGAGTTGCTGTCCGGCCTGACGCCGGATGAGTGGGACCGCCCGACCGTATGCGGCGATTGGACGGTGAAGGATCTTGTGCTGCACATGCTCGGATCGCACGTCGGGATGATCTCGGGGTGGCGCGACAACTACCGCAATCCGCGCTTCGCGGACGGGCTCGACATCTCGACCTGGGATGGCCTGCTCGCCGCGATCGATCGCCAGAACGCCAACTGGGTGGCCGCGACGCAGCGGATCAGTCCGCGGCTGCTGGTCGAACTCTTCCGGACGATCGGCGACGCATTCGTGGCGACCATGCGCGCGGTCGACCCGATGGAATTGTCCGGACCAGTCGATTGGGCCGGACCCGATCCCGCGCCGGCCTGGATGCAGCTCGCCCGCGAATACACCGAATACTGGATCCACCAGCAGCACATCCGGGACGCGGTCGGCAAGCCGGGGATGACCGATCGCCGGATGTACTTTCCGGTGCTCGACGCCTTTGCGCGTGCCATTCCGCACAACCTGCGCAACAGTTCTGCCGCCGAAGGCACCCTCGCGCGGTTGGTCGTCACCGGCGAGGCCGGCGGCACCTGGAGCGCGCGTCGTGCCGACAAAACGTGGGAACTGATCGACGAGGATTTGCCTGCGGCCGCCACCGTCACACTCGATCAGGATCTCGTATGGCGCCTATTCACCAAAGGCGTCCGACCGACCGAGACAGTCGAGCGGATCGACATCGGCGGCGATCCCAATCTTGCGCGGCCGATCGTCGAGATGGTGACGATTCTCGCTTAGAGAGGTGGATGACTGATTGAGACAGGGGCAATATTGCGGATAATGGCAGTTGGCCGCGACGCGCATGTGACCCTTGCGGCGACGCGACGGTCGGCGGGGACGCACCGCGGGGAACCCAGGCACACCCCGAGCGGGTCAACGCCGGCCCGGATCACCGCGGACTCCTGCGCAGCGTGATCATCGCCAACACCTTCGGCACCCGGCTTTGGACG
>CADCWJ010000809.1 GCA_902806365.1 uncultured Thermomicrobiales bacterium | reverse complement strand
AGGACGCAGCGCGCCCAGAGCACGGAGGCCAGTCCGCCATGGCCGATCGCCAGCGCGTCGTAGCCAAGCTCCGGCGCGACGACCGGCAGCACGACCTTGAGCGACCAGCGCCCCCCGAACGCGGGATGCACCCAGTGTCCCTTGCTGATCACATCGGCGAGGTCGACCATTCGCTCGATCATGGCGAGCAGGAACGGAGCCGCCGGAGGGTGCAGCTCGGCCATGATCCGGTTGCAGGCTGCCTCGAAGCTCTTGTTCCAGACAACGATCGAGCCGACGGGTCCGACTTCCCCTTCCAGCCGGGTCGCAAGCGCGCGGACCGGGTCCACGCCTGGCGTGGTCCACAGGAACTGGTGGTGGCGGGGCGGCGAATCGCGCTCCACCACATGCAGGGAGTACTGGAACGGCACCTTCTGCCAGGGAGCATGTCCGTCGAACCGGGGCACCGCCGCTTCCGCCGTCTCGTAATCCAGGAAGTGCAGCGGGTACGAAAGCTCTCCAAGAAACGACCGGATCGCCGCCGCGTCGATCAGCTCCGCGCCCGTCCGGTGCGCCGCAAGCTGGCGCTGCTGCCGGTCGCTGATCCTGACATCGGCGGGCCAGTCCTCCAGGCGGCGAACTCTCCGATCGAGCACCTGCCGGATCGTGGCAGCGTGAACCATCGCCAGATCGTAGACGCCGCCCTGTTCCACGAGATCGGGGTGGAAGTGGGCGAAGGTTGGGCAACGCCGGGACTTGGTGTTCAGATGGCAGGAGCAGGGGGCGGGAGTCTCCGGATCCTCGATCGCGGCGCGGGCGCGGTCGATATGCTCCGCCAACCGCGTCAAGTGGTCATCCACATAGCTGGTGACATCGTGCAACACCATCATCCGGTGTGGGTTCGGCTTGCCAGATCGGCGATAGGCACGGTCGAGATGCATGATCTGGATCGAGCGGAGCTCGTACCCGGCGCGCATGAAGGCAATCGCCTGAAACGCGGCGTCGATACGGTGATCCCGGGCGTCGGTGCTGGCCTTGACCTCGATCAGGTTCCAGCATCCGTGCGGCGCGCGCGTCAGGATGTCGGCTCGCGCCAGCAACCCCGATCCGGTCAGGACCGCCGCCTGGAAGATCGTCTCGGCACCGCCGGAAATCGCCGCCTCGGTCTGCCGAAGCGCCTCCACCGGGTCGAGCGTATCGATCAGCACGCCGGCGGGGTACATCGTCCGGACCAGCGCCTCGACGGTCTCGCCCTGGAGGAGACGGCGCGTCGTCAGTGGATCGACGTCCGCCGGCACAAGCTCGGGCCGGTGCTTGACCATCCAGCAGTAGCCGGGACAGATCTGGTGGTTCAGGAAGTCCGACTTGGACAGGAAGATCGTCCGCCGCGCCTGGTCCATCCCCGCCATCCCCACGTTGTTCTCCACTCCTACGCTGACGCACTGTCCGTTCAGTCCATGCAAGCCAGTCTACCAGCCCGGGGCCAATCGCTCACCTTCATTCGCGAACGTGATGGCGCGGCCCACGCTGACGGCGTCACGGGGACCGGCATGGTAATCTGTCATTTCGGTTTCACCTGTTACATGACGGAGCGCCTGATGCCCTCGGACAATACACTCTACGGCCGCTCGCATCAGCATACCGCCGCATCGGGCAACGAGTTTCGGCCGCTGGTTGGGGGAGTAGCCTGTCTCGACTTCGTGAACACCGTCGGTCATCTCGACGCCACACCCGAGCGCGACGCGTTCGCTCCTGGATACGCGAACCTGCTTGCTTGGTTCACCCACGCCGGGCTCGTCACGGAGGATGGTGCGAAACCACTCCTGCGGCTGGCCCAGAAGCAGCCGCGTGAGGCGGCCGCGGTCCGGAAACGGGCGCACGCGCTTCGGTCGGCGATCAGGGGGGTCACGCTTGCCTGCATCAGCGGCATTGCCCCTCCGGTCGACGATCTGGCCGTCTTCAACGACGAGGTGCATCTGTCTCTTGCTCGCGGGAGCTTCGTCGCCGCCGGGCACCGGCTCGATTGGGAGTGGACGCACACGCGCCAACTCGACTCCCTCTTGTGGCCGATCGCCCGCTCCGCCGCCAGCCTGTTGAGCGGAGATGACCTGACGCGAGTTCGCGAGTGCACCGCCGCCGACTGCGTGAACCTCTTTCTCGACCGCAGCAAGAACGGGAGCCGGCGCTTCTGCAGCGCGGCGAGCTGCGGGAACGCGACACGCGTCCGGCGCTTCCGGGACCGGCGGGAGGGTGCCGCGACCCCTCCCGCATGACCTGAACGGGCCGGCCGTGTGATCATGGTGGCTTGGCGTGCCCTCCCACCTCTCGCCCGTCATGGCTGCCTTGCCGCCCCTGCTACCTGACTGGAACGACCGTGTCCCTTCCCCCGAGCGTGTCGGATGCCGTTAACCACTCGCGGGACGCGATGCCTGCGGAGTCCTCCGATCTCGAGCTGATCGGGCCGATCGCCCGACTCCAGGTCCAAACGCGGTCGCTCAAGCGCGGTGAGCGTCCGCGCTCGTGGTACGACCCCGCGGCAATCCGCTCCCTGAACGCGGTCCGGATTGATGCCAGGGGAGTGGTCGGGATCGACGACGCTACCGGCGACGACATCGGGGACGTCCATCACCGCGACCATCCCGCCTCGAAGCACCGTGGCGAGAACGGCGTCTCGCTCGGTTTCACATCCCATTACGAACGCATGCGCGACCGGTTCGGGGATCATCTGCACGACGGAATCGCCGGGGAGAACATCGTCGTCGAGACCACACGAATCGTCGGCAATCTCGATCTGGATCATGGCGTGGTGATCGTGACGGGTGATGGTCCGGTTCTCATGGGGTCGGCCGGGATCGCCAAACCGTGCGTCGAGTTCAGCAAGTTCTGCGCTCGTTATGCCCCGGAACAGCTCGCCGACGGCATCATCACCGAGACGCTTCAGTTCTTATACGACGGCACCCGCGGCTTCTATGTCACCTGCGAACAGGAACCGCCTCGCTCGCTCCGGGTGCGGATCGGCGACCTCGTCTACCGGCGGCGCGCTCCGGTATCCTGACCGTCAACCGGTGCATCGGCTGGCAACCGCCTGATGAAGTCCCGGATCACCGCTGGATAAAGCGTGCACTCGGCAGCGAAAACCCGGGCCGCCAGCGTCCCGGGCGTATCGCCCGCGTGCACCGGAACCTCCACGCGGGCGAGCGGTGGCCCGGCGTCGTAGTCGTCCGTCACCACATGGACAGTCGCGCCGGAGACCCGATCTCCGTTGGCGAGCACCGCCGCATGCACCCGCTCGCCGAACAGGCCCCGCCCCGCCGCGTAGGGCGCCGCCTCCGGAAGCAGGGCCGGGTGGATGTTGAGGATCCGGCCCTCCCACCCGGGCAGAACGATCATCTTGCGGAGAAACCCGGCCATCACGAAAAACTCTGGCGCATACGGGGCGGCGGCGGTGTGGATGCCCTCGCTGTAGGCCGCCAGCGATCCGAACGACGATCGCTGAACCGCAATTGCCGGAATGCCGGCGGTCGCCGCAATCTCGAGTCCGCGCACACCCGGCACCGAGCTGATGACGACGCAGACGCGCGCGTCGAACTCCCCGCGCTCGATGGCGCGGAGCAGATTCTCCAGCGTCCGGCCGGCTCCCGAGATCAGGACAGCCATGCGCCGTCTGCTCTCCGGCTCGATCGCTTCGGTCGACGGTTCGCGGGACACGGCATTTCCTGAACGCTGCACCGGAAAGGCAACGCCGCCGGCTACACGCGCCGGGCCGGTACAATGAGGGGATCATCCCCGCCCGGATCGTGCATCAATACGGCACGACGGGAAGCATACCCGGCACCTACTGATCGCTACAGACCACGAGAGGCGTT
>CADCWJ010000808.1 GCA_902806365.1 uncultured Thermomicrobiales bacterium | reverse complement strand
CGCTGCACGTTCACGTCGAGCGCGGTCGTCGGCTCGTCAGCGACGATCAGCTTGGGATCCATCGCGATCGCGATCGCAATGATGACGCGCTGCTTCATGCCGCCACTCAGCTCATGGGGATAGAGCCGCGCCGCACGCGCTTCGAGCCCGACGCGATCGAGCAGGTCGGGCACCCTGGCCCGCGCCTGCCGGGGCGAGACGCCATGATCGACCATGCCGTCGACGATCTGGTCCGCCACACGCATGACCGGGTTCAGCGAATTCATCGAGCCCTGCGGGACGTAGGCGATGTCCTTGCCCCGCAAGCGCCGCATCTCCCTTGGCCCGAGCGTCATCAGGTCGACCTGCTGGACGCCGTCCGGCGAGAACAGCACCCTGCCATTGGTGGTCCGGTTGGTGAACCGGATGATCTGCAGGATCGCCTCGACGAGCGTGGTCTTGCCCGAGCCGGATTCGCCCGCGATTCCGATGATCTCGCTGTGATTCACGGTGAGGTTGGCGCCATCGACCACCCGCGCAATGCCGCGCGGTGTCTTGAAGTGGACATCCAGGTCTTCGATGTGCAGGAGCGGCGCGACCCCGGTACGGTCGCTATCGACCGAGGCGCCCGGTCGACGGGTGTCGATGCCTCCGGTGACAGTTGCCATGGATGGTCCCTTCTCCGGATCAGGTTTGCGTTCGCAACCGCGGGTTGAAGAACTCTTCCATGCCCTGGCTGATCAGCGCGAGGCCGAGGAAGAGAAGGATCAGGAGGGCGACCGGCGCGATGAAGATCCATTCCTTGCCGAGGCTGATCACGCCGTAGCCGAGCGCCTCGCTGATGATGCGCCCGAGGTCCATCTGGCCAGACGGGCCGATCCCGAGCACCGTCAGCCCAACCAGCGCGAACGCCGAGCCCACGGACGCCTGGGCGAACCCGATCGCCACATATGGCGCCATGTTCGGCAGGATGTCTCCGACGATGATCTCGCGGTTCGAAAGGTTGGTCATCCTGGAAAGTTCGATGTACGGGCGTTCCCGAAGGCTCAACACCTGAGAGCGGATCACGCGCGCGGCGGCCGGCCAACTGAACGCCGCCAGGAAGAGTGCGAGCTTTACGGAGCCGAGATTGCTGGTGTTCGCGGCGAGGATGATGATCAACGGCAGCGTCGGGATCACGATGAACATGTCG
>CADCWJ010000807.1 GCA_902806365.1 uncultured Thermomicrobiales bacterium | reverse complement strand
CGCGACCACCGCTGGGAGCGCACCCAGGCGGCATTCAACGCAATCGTGCATGGTGAAGGGCATCGAGCCGAGACCGCGATGAGCACGGTCAGGTCCGCGTACGAGCGCGGGCGAACCGACGAGTTCATCGAGCCGATGGTGATTCCCGACCCTTCCGGTGCGGCCACCCGGCTTCGCAAGGAAGACACGGCGATCATCTTCAATTTCCGTTCGGACCGCGGCCGGCAACTGACCGAGGCGTTATCCGTTGCGGACTTCTCCGGGTTCGACCGGGGCGATTACGAGCGCCCGGCGACGATTGTGACGATGACGACGTACGACCCGACGCTGTCCGTCGACGTGGCCTTTCCCCCGCACGATGTGCGGGAGCCGCTGGCCAAGGCGATCAGCGACGCCGGGCTGACTCAGCTCCACACGGCGGAGACCGAGAAGTATGCGCACGTCACGTTCTTCCTCAACGGAGGCCGGGAAGCGCCGTTTCCAGGGGAGGATCGCTCGCTGGTGCCATCGCCGAAGGTCGCGACGTACGACCTGCAGCCGGAGATGAGCGCTCCGGCCGTCCGCGATGGCGTGGTCCGGGCGATCGCAGCGGGCGAGCATGACTTCATCATCGTCAATTTCGCCAACTGCGACATGGTGGGGCACACCGGTGTCCTCGACGCAGCGGTGCGGGCGGTCGGGACCGTCGATGCCTGCCTCGGCCCGATCCTGGAGGCGCTGGCCTCGGCCAGAGGCACGGCGATCGTCACGGCGGACCACGGCAACGCCGAGATGATGATCGACCCGGTGACCAGCGGACCTTTCACGGCACACACGACCAACCCGGTGCCGGTCGTGCTTGTCGCGCCGGACAACCACCGGTTGCGCCATGCCATGCTGCGACCGGACGGCGTGCTGAGCGCCGTTGCACCTACAGTCCTGGACCTGCTCGATCTCACTCCGCCAGCCGACATGACGCAGGTGAGCCTCATCAAGCCGTGAGTCGTCTGGTGAGATCATGGCGCAGTGAACGATCGCCGCTCGGCTGCTCACCGTGGTGACATTGCAATTGGCACTGCTCGACAGCGCCTGTCCCGGCCCGGATCACCTCAGTGCAGCGCGTCCAGGATAGCGGGCGAGATCCCCGAGTTCTTCCTCGATCCGGAGGAGCTGGTTGTACTTTGCGACGCGATCGACGCGGGATGGCGCGCCGGTCTTGATCTGCCCGGCGTTGGTGGCAACGGCCAGGTCGGCGATGAACGTGTCGTCGGTCTCGCCGGATCGATGTGAGGTCACGGAACGGAATCCGGCGCGATGAGCCAACTCGATGGCGTCGAGTGTTTCGCTGAGCGTCCCGATCTGGTTAAGCTTGACCAGGATCGCGTTGCCGGCCCGTTCGTCGATCCCACGTTGCAGGCGCTCGGTGTTCGTGACGTAGAGATCGTCGCCAACGAGCTGGATCGATGATCCAATGTCCGCCGTCAGCGCCGTCCAGGTCGCCCAGTCATCTTCGGCGAGACCGTCTTCGATCGAGGCAATCGGATAGCGATTGGTCCAGTCGATCAGGAACGCGTTCATCTCCGGACCGCTGAATGCGCGTCCCTCTCCTTTCAGGGTATAGACACCGTTCCCGTAATACTCGGAGGCGGCTGGGTCGAGCGCGATCACAATGTCCTCGCCGGGCCGGTACCCAGCCGTCTCGATCGCCTCGACAATGATTTGGAGTGCTTCCTCGTTGGAGCCGAGGCTTGGAGCGTAACCGCCTTCGTCGCCGACGTTGGTGTTCAGCCCTCGCGCGGCCAGTGCCTTCTTCAGGGTATGAAAGATCTCCGTTCCCCAGCGGAGTCCCTCGCGGAAGCTGGTGGCGCCGATCGGCATCACCATGAACTCCTGCATGTCGACGCTGGAGCCTTCGGCGTGCTTGCCGCCGTTCAGGATGTTCATCATCGGGATGGGAAGGGTGCGCGCGTTGGGACCGCCCAGGTAGCGATAGAGCGGCAAGCCAGCTTCGCCTGCCGCTGCGCGGGCGACCGCGAGCGAGACACCAAGCATGGCGTTCGCGCCGAGCCTGCTCTTGTTTGGCGTGCCGTCAGCATCGCGCATGGCGCCATCGACGCCCGCCTGGTCGAACGCGTCCAACCCGACGACGACCTCGGCGAGTTCCCCGTTGACGTGCTCCACCGCCGAGAGCACACCCTTGCCACCGTAGCGTGCTGCATCCCCATCACGAAGCTCGATCGCCTCGTAGGCGCCGGTGGACGCGCCGGACGGCACGGCAGCACGACCAGCCGCGCCGCCGACGAGCGCAACATCTACCTCAACGGTCGGGTTCCCCCGGGAATCCAGGATCTCGCGGCCATGAACCGATTGGATCTGACTGTTCACGCGTTCTTCACCTGTACCCCGGTTTCTCCTCGATCGACAACCCGTCCGCCAGTATACGGGGCACCGTAGGTCGATCCGGGCGGCAATTGCTATACTGTGGCCAAGTGAATCCTGCTTCGGCGATGACGGAGACAGGCCGGACGTGCGAGTCCATCAGGAAGATCCATCCCCGACTGTGAGTGGATCGGCACCTCGCTCCGGCAATTCCCTCCCGAGCTGGACCCCGAACGCACCCAGGCGGTGTGAGTAGGAGTCCGGGTTGCTCTCCCGTAGCGGAGCACAGCCGTCCGTCTGCACGGATGGCGCACAAGCGCTTCGTTCCCAAGGGAGCGAAGAATCAGGGTGGTACCGCGTGGCGACCCCTCGTCCCTGGCGAGGGGATTTTTGCGTGCGGTACGGGTTTCCGCGTGGCGGTCCAGCCTCCGATAACGGCAGCGGAGTGGATCGGGAGAGCGAGCATGAAGACGCAAGAGTTGCACGGGCTGACAACGGAGATCGACGAGCTTCGAGATGAGGCGATCGCACGCCTGGATGCCCTGGATTCCAGCGCGCGTGCGACTGATTGGGAGCGCGAGTTCGTCGGCCCGAAAGGCAAGGTAACGGCGCTCCTGCGGCGGCTCGGCGCGCTTCCGGCGGAGCAGCGTCCGGCGGCGGGACGGGCGGCGCAAGCCTTCCGCAACGAGCTGGAATCTGCCTTCCGGCCCGTTCAGGAACGTCTCCATCGGGAAGATCTCGCACGGCGTCTGAGCGACGATGCGCTCGACATCACGCTACCGGGACGGCAGCCGCTTGTCGGCACCGTGCATCCGGTGTCGGAGATGATCGACGAGCTGATCGAGATCTTCGCGCTGCTGGGGTTCCGGGCCGTCTTCGGCCCCGAAGTAGAGACCGGGCGCTACAACTTCGATCTGCTCAACATTCCCGCCGACCATCCCGCCCGCGACGTCTGGGACACGATCATCATCGATGACCCGGAAGCCGAGCTGGTCCTCCGGACGCACACCTCTCCGATGCAGGCGCGAACGATGGAACGAAGCAAGCCGCCGATTCGGGTGATCGTGCCCGGCAAGGCGTTCCGTTTCGAGGCGCAGGATGCCTCGCACGAGTGGCAGTTCACCCAGCTCGAGGGTCTGGCGGTCGACACCCGGATCACGATGACCGACCTCAAGGGAGTCCTCCAGGAGCTTGCCCGCCAGCTCTTCGGACCGGAACGGCGGATCCGGTTCCGGTGCGATTTCTTCCCGTTCGTCGAACCGGGCGTGGAGTTCGCGGTCGATTGCGCGATCTGCGAGGGAAAGGGCTGCCGGGTGTGCAAGCACACCGGCTGGCTGGAGATGGGTGGTGCCGGCATGGTCCATCCAAACGTGCTGCGAGGGGTGGGCTACGATCCCGACGTGTACACCGGGTTCGCCTTCGGCCTCGGCATCGAGCGGCTGATCATGATGAAGCATGGCGTCGACGACGTCCGGGCATTCGCCGCCAACGACATCCGGTTTCTCCGCAGGTTCGCGGCGGGAACCTGCGTATCGGCTCTCAATCGCGGGTGATCGCAAGCGGCCCGATCGAAGGAACGATGACCGATGAATGTCCCGTATAGCTGGCTGACCGAGCTCGTGAAGACGGATCTTCCGCCAGAACGAATGGCGCACGAGCTGACGATGTCCGGGCTCGAAGCCGAGCGCATGACGGCGATTGGCGCAGAGTGGACGAACGTCTTTGTCGGCGAGGTGCTGGGTGTCTCACCCCATCCGGACGCGGACCGGCTCGTGCTGGCAGACGTGGTGGCTGGTGAGCATCGCCTGACGGTGGTGACCGGCGCCCCGAATATCGCCCAGGGCCAAAAGGTGGCGCTGGCGCTGGCCGGCGCGCGACTGATCGACGCCCATGCCGAAGGGATCAAATACAAGACACTCAAGCCGGGCTCGATCAGGGGCATCCGGTCCGAAGGGATGGTCTGCTCGGAGAAGGAGTTGGGCCTGTCCGAGGAGCATGAGGGAATCCTGGTCCTGGAGGACGATGCACCGGTCGGTGCCCCACTGCGAGACTGGCTCGGGGACACAGTCATCGAGTTCGAGATCACGCCGAACCTGGTCCATGCCTTCTCGATCCGCGGGATCGCCCGCGAAGCGGCGGCGATGACGGATGCGCCATTGGCGGAGATCGAAACGATCGATCTCGACGCGTCTTCCCCTTCGGAGGCGCTGGTTTCGATCCAGGCGGACGACCTCTGCGCTCGCTACATCGCCGTCGTGATCGACGGCGTCTGCGTCGAGCCGTCGCCGCCGTGGCTAGCACGACGTTTGACCGCGGCCGGCCTGCGCCCAGTGAACAATCTGGTCGATGCCACGAACTATGTCATGCTCGAAGTCGGGCAGCCCCTTCATGCCTTCGATCTTCAGTTTCTGGACGGCGAGAGGATCGAGGTGCGCCGGTCGACTCCGGGTGAAGTCGTGGAGACGCTCGATCACCAGGTCCGGACACTTCCGGCGGAAACGCTGCTGATCACCGACGCGAGCAAGCCGGTCGCGATCGCTGGAGTGATCGGTGCACTCAACAGCGAGATCGTCGACTCGACCACGAGCATTCTGCTGGAGTCCGCGCACTTCGAGATGAAGTCGGTCCGGCGCACGGCCAGGTCGCTCAAGCTCCGGACCGACGCCTCGGCGCGGTTCGAGCGCGGCATCGACCCGGAACTGGCAGGTGTCGGGGCGGCTCGGGCGGCACGCCTCATTCTTGACCTGTGCCCGGGAGCATCCATCCGCAGTGTCCAGGATGTCTACCCCTCGCCGGAGCCGCTGCGCTCGATTTCGTTTCCGGTCTCGCGGATAGAGCGGGTGCTCGGGATCCCGGTCGATCGCGATATCTTCCGCGGGGGCCTCACGCGACTCGGCTTCAACGTGACGCTGGAGGACAACGCCGATGAGCTCTCCGTCGTGGTTCCATCATGGCGAAGCGACGTGCGGCTACCGGAGGACGTGATCGAGGAGATCGCCCGGGTCGTGGGCTACGATGCACTGCCGCCAACCTTGCCGACCGGTACCACACCTGCCGTGGAACGAGACGCGACCTTTGTCATGGAGCGAAGCGTCCGGCAGCTCATGGTGGCGGCAGGCGGGTACGAGTGCAGGGGGTACGTCACGCTGTCCACTCACGAGCTCGATCGCTGGGGACTGACCCCGGAGCAGGGGTTGGCACACGCGATCGATGCCGGCTCGCTCATCCGGCTGCGCAACGCGATTCCCGCTGACCACGATATCCTCCGCCCGTCCATCATTCCGGGCCTTGTTCGCTCCGTCAGCGAAAATCTGAAACACGAACGATCGGTTCGCCTGTTCGAGATCGGGCATGTCTACCTTGGCAAAGGTCGCGGGCGGCAGCCATCCGAACCGTCGACGCTCGGCATCGCCTTTGCCGGAGCGCGTCAGACGTTCGATCGGTTCAGCCCGACGGTGGGTGACGGCGATCAACTTGACTTCTTCGACGTGAAAGGAGTTGTCGAAACCGTGCTGCGCCGGCACTCGGTCTCGGCTTTGTCGTGGAAAGCCCTGAGCCACCCGGCGCTTCACCCGGGCAGATCGGCCGAACTGACAATCGATGGGCAACGGCTCGGCGTGGTCGGAGAGGTTCGCCCGGACCTCGCCGCATCAATGGGCATCACGGATACCCGCCTGACCGTTGCCGAGATCGACCTGGAGCGCCTGCTTGCCCCTTCCGCCAGCGAAACCGCTCGAAACGTCAGGGTCGACCGGTTCCTGCCGGTAGAACAGGACTTCGCGATCATCGTCGATCGCACGACGAGCGCCGCTGATGTTCGGGAGGCGCTGCTCGCGGGAGCCGGTCCACTGGTGACCGGGGTAGCCTTGTTTGACGTGTTCGAGGGTCCACAGCTCGGAGACGACAAGAAGAGCCTGGCGTTCCGCCTTACCTTCACCGCTCCCGACCGGGCACTGACCGACACTGAGCTGGCCAAGGGCCGCAAGCGAATCGAGAAGACGCTGGCACAGCGGGTCGGCGGAGCGCTACGGGCATGACGGCTATCGATGGAACGCCACTGCCACGTTGCCGGATGACGGAATGAATGACGAACGCGTGACGACGATTGCGAGCGTTGTTGGATTCGACGCCGCGAGCCGGCGACTGGCACGCCGCGGCGCGTTTGTCCAAACGCCTTTGGCCCCCGCGTTCACGGACCGGATCGAGGAGGTGTTTGGAGCGCGCCTCACTCCGGAAGAAGTCGTGGATCGGATCGTTTCGGACGTCCAGCGTGAGGGTGATCGAGCCGTCTCCCGATATACCAGGGCATTCGACAACCGTGACGTCGATCGGTTCGAAGTCCCAAAGCACGCCTGGGACGCGGCCTGGGACGGCCTGGATGAATCGCTCCAGGACGCGCTGCGAGTAGCCGCCTCCCGGATCACCGCGTTCCACCGGAAGCAAACGCGACCATCCTGGATCGAGCCTGAGGCGTTGGGCATCTTCGGGCAGATCGTGCGGCCGCTGGAGCGGATCGGTGTCTACGTTCCCGGCGGCTCGGCGGCGCTCCCGTCCTCCTTGATGATGATCGTGATTCCGGCAAGGGTCGCGGGGGTTCGGGAGATCGTCGTCGCGGCTCCGCCTCGGCATCATGGTGGGGTGGAGCCGGTCGTGCTTGCGGCGGCAAAGGTGGCGGGCGTGGACCGGGTGTTCGCGATTGGCGGGGCCCAGGCGATCGCGGCGATGGCGTTTGGGACCGAGACGGTTCCCCACGTCGACAAGATCCTCGGCCCCGGAAATATCTTCGTCACGCTCGCGAAGCAGCGGGTGTTCGGCGCCGTGGACATCGATCAGCTCGCGGGACCGACCGAAACGATGCTGATCGCCGACGACTCCGCAGATGTCGAGTTGATCGCCGCCGACATGCTGGCCCAGTCCGAGCACGACGCCCAGGCCTCGGCGATCCTGATTACCACGTCGGCGCGAATCGCGAGGCAGGTTCCCGACGAGATCGACCGACAGTTAGGGACGCTCGATCGACAGGACATCGCCCAGGCGTCACTGCGTCAGAACGGTCTCGTCGCGCTCGTCGCCAACCTGGCGGAGGCAGTTGCTCTTTCGAACGTCTACGCACCCGAGCACCTTTGCCTGCTCGTGGACGACCCGTGGTCGCTGCTCCCGACAATTGAGAACGCTGGCGGGGTCTTCATGGGCGAAGGGAGCCCTGAAGCGCTGGGTGATTACGCAGCAGGGCCGAGCCATGTGATGCCGACGGGAGGAACGGCGCGGTTCTCGTCGCCGGTCAACGTTCACGATTTCCAGAAAGTGATCTCGATCATCGGTGCGAACCCACAGGCGATCAGGGAGCTCGGTCCGGCGACGATACGCCTGGCGGACGCGGAGGGCCTTGGTGGTCACGCGGCGTCGATCCGGCGACGACTGGACCGGAACCGACCGGCGTGACGCCTTGACAGCGGCCAACTCGAGCCCCTGCTCACGCTTCCGGATATCGACGGTCAGTAGAGCATGCGCGGGCGGGTAATGTCCGGAGAGCCGGGACCTCCATGCGTTGCCACCGGCTGGAGCGATCCCCGGTGGTCCCCGAGACCGAGCCCTGAATGGCTTTACTGGTTCAGGTGGAGGAGGATCCCAGTTTCTGAAGCGCGGCAAGAACGCGGGCTTCGACCGCCTTGTCGCCATCATCCGGAAGCTCGGAGATGGCCGTGATCGCCTCCGCACTCGAATAGCCCAGCGCCTGCAACGCGGCCAGCACCTCCGGCTCGTCGGCACGTACCGGGCGGTCCAGCGCGCTAATGCCTTCCGGCAGCTTGCCGCGCAGATCGAGCATGATCCGGGACGCGGTGCGCTTCCCTATCCCGGACACGGTTGAGAGCAGGGCCACATCCTCGCGCGATATCGCCTCGAGGAGAGCATCCGGGGTGAAGCGGGTGAGCACCGCGCAGGCGAGCCGGGGACCGACTCCGTTGACCGCGATCAGGGTCTCGAACCAGAGCAGCTCCGTCTCCGAGAGAAACCCAAAGAGCGTCTGGGAATCTTCGCGCACCACCATGTAAGTGAACAACTCGATCTCGCCCGGGGTGTCCCCAAGTTCGGTGATGGTGCGCCCACTGGTCAGCACGCGATAGATCACGCCATGCACGTTCAGCAGGACCGAGTCGATCGTGGCCCGATGCACGATTCCCACAAGACCGGCGATCATGCGCCCCCCGCTAGCTTGAAAACGCGATCGGCGTTTCCGCCGAGCACATCATTCCACGTCGACTCGACCAGCGACGACGAGATTGTTCGCTTCAGGAACCGCTTCTGGTTCAGAAGTGGATAATCGGACCCGAAGACGATCCGCCTCGAGCCGACCAATCGCTCCGCAATCGGGAAGATGTCACGCGTATAGAGATAGGTCGACGCGGCCGAATCGTAGATCACATTTGCGGTGAGCTGCGCTACTTCCGGCATCATCTCGTAAAACGGAAGCCCGCCGCCCCAGTGTGCGGCGACCACCTGAATATCGGGCCAGGCCTCCAGGAACCGCAGGATCCTGTCCGGTGTGGCCGTGCCCTTGCCGGGATACGCGTGACCTACCGGCTCCGAGCAATGAATCAGGATCGGGATATCCAGTGCAGCGCAGGCATCGACCAGATTCCCCAGCGAAGCGGGATCGTTCCAGGCAAAGCCTTGCGCGTCAGCATTGAGCTCGCCGACGCCCACAGCCCCGAGCCGTGCGCAGCGCGCGATTTCGGTGGCACCCGCCGGATCGAGTGGATTGACGATCGCCAACCAGGCAAGGCGTTCCGGGAAACGCGCATGAACCTCGGCCAGGAAATCATTGTGGATGCGGCACAGACCAGGGTCGCGCCATGGCCAGCCGCACATGACCGACACATCGATGCCCGCCGCGTCCATGCTCGCGATCAGATCCTCGGGGGTGACCATCACGTTCGAGGGGGACGCGTAGAGCTCACCGAACCATCCATCCCGCGCGAGGAACGATGTCCGGTCGGTGACGATCTCGGCGGGGAAGAGATGCGTGTGCGCATCGACGACTCGCGGAGGAGGGTTCCTCAACGCTGGCTCCGGAGGAATCGGCGGATCGTCGGCACCGGCAGCGGTTATGGCGTTGCCGGGCACGCCGCTCAAATCACGGTCAGCCAAGGTAGAAGAAGATGCCGATGGCAATCGCGATCAGGACGATCAGAAGCATTGCGACCGGCAACAGCAGCGAACTTGTCCGACGCTGTTCAGCGATCTCCAATCCGATCTGCTCGCGTTGAACGAAGGCGAGCGACGGGCTGGCGGCGACGATCACGGCGGAAACATTGTCGGAAGCGCCTCGCTGGCTCGCTAGTGTCACGAGCTGGGCGGCGGACTCCTGGGGATCATCGGAGATCAGGGCGGACACGTAATCTTCGTTCATGAGCACATCGAAGAATCCGTCACTGCACAGGAGAAGCCGGTCTTCCGGAAGCAGCACAAGCTCATAGATGCTGGGCATGCGGCGATCGAGCGTTCCGGAGGTGCCAAGCGACTGCGTGATGATGTTGCGCTGGGGGCTCCGCCGGGCGGCTTCTTCGGTGAGCTGGCCCTGGGCCACCTGCTCGGCCACCAGGGAATGGTCCTGCGTGATCTGGGTGAGCTGATTCGCGCGGACCAGATAAGCCCGGCTGTCACCGACGTTGGCGATGGTGACGTACTTGCCGGAGATCACGGCAGAGACGAGTGTCGTGCCCATCGGGCCCTGGTCCGGCGTGAGAGCGGCCTGCTGGAAGATGGCCTCGTTGGCGCGGCGGTAGGCCTGCTTCAATGCCTGGGCGATATCTTCGGGACGATCGCGCGCGAAGAGATCGTTGAGCAACTCGATCGCCGTCTGGCTGGCGACTTCACCGCGCTGATGCCCTCCCATCCCATCAGCAACGGCAAGCAGAAACCCCGGTCCCGCGCCGGGTTCGTGCTCCGGCAACTGCGTGACCAGGACGGCGTCTTCATTCGTCTCGCGACCGGCGGCGGCGGTGTGACTCCCTACGGACAGGTGGAGATCAATGGGGGCGATGCTCAACATTCCGCTCCAGGATTCGAGGTAGCTCGACCGGTTCACGTCAGCACGAGGATGATTCGCTACCGCATTATCCCCTTTCCATCCTCCGGGCACCAACGCGACACTCAAAGCGTCTCCCGCTGATGCTGATAAACTGGGGGCGCGGCCACGATCCGGCCATTGCGCATGTTCCAGTCGTTTCACGTCCGCCATGGTGGTGCAACGGAATTACCGGGAAAGTTGTCGTGAGACCGAACATCGAAGCACTGTCCCCCTTTCCCTCGCGACCTTCCCAACATGGTGTGAGCCTGCGCGCGATGGTCATTCTGATCATGCTGCTTCCGGTCCTCGCGGCGTGCGGCTCGTCAGAGAGCGATCCTGAACCGACGGTCGAAAACGTCTCCGCCGACACGATCCTTTCCTCGGCGAGCACAAGGATTGCCGAAACCCAGTCGATGCAATTCAGGCTTGCCGTCGAGGGAGACACGTTCATCGATACAACCCGAACCATTCGCCTTGTTGCCGCCCGGGGTCAGTTGGCTCGACCGGACAGTGTTGCGGTCGACTTCCAGGTCAGCCTGTTCGGAGCGGGCTCAGTGTCGATCCGGATGGTGAGCATCGGTCCCAGGGCCTGGACGACCGATCTCCTCACCGGAAACTGGGGTGTGGCGCCCGCTGAGTTCGGATATGACCCCACCGTGCTCTATGACAACCAGAACGGGCTCGGGCCGATCATGGGGAGAATCGAGAAGCCACAACTGCGGGAGACGGAAGAGGTACGCGGGCGAACCGCCCACCACATCGCCGGCACCGCGAGCGCGGAAACGATCGCATTGGTCACCTCCGAAACGATGACTGGCTCCATGATCGGGATCGAACTCTGGATCGACGCAGAGACGTCGGACCTCCTGCGGGTGCGGCTGGAGGAACCGGAAGACAGCGGCAAGGCCAATCGCGCGGTATGGACCCTGGACCTCACGGACCACGGAAAACAGGTTGCGATTGAACCGCCGATCTGATCGCGTCCCGGAGCAAGGCTCGGTTCGCGCCGAGCTGTCGTCGCGCAGCATGCTGGCGGCATTGCTATGTGTCCTGCTGGGGTCGATCGACCTGACCGTCGTGGCGACCGTCGTGCCCGAGGTGATCGGCGATCTCGGGGTCAACACCGCGGACGTGGACCGGTACATCTGGATCGTCAGCGGATACCTGATTGCTTACATCGTCGCTATCCCGTTGCTCGGCCGGCTCTCGGACGTGATCGGCCGGCAGCAGGCGTTCATCCTCTGTCTTGTTGTATTTCTCACGGGCTCGGTAATCTGCGGCTCAGCCGAATCGCTGAGTCAACTGATCGCGGGCCGGGTCCTTCAAGGGATGGGTGGCGGCGGCATGTTGCCGGTCGCGATCGCGCTGGTCGGCGACCGGGTGCAACGTCGTCATTACGTCGCGGCAATCGGCGTGGTCAGCGCGATCGAGACGATCGGCTGGGTGCTGGGGCCCATCTACGGAGCCTCCGTCGTCGGTCTCCTCGGCGGCAGGGACGAACCCTGGCGCTGGATCTTCTGGATCAATGTTCCGTTGCTGCTGATCGCGCTGGTCGTCGTGGTTCGTGGATTCGCGGGCATGTCGCCTCCAGCGGCGCGCGGACGTCGATCCCTCGACCTCCTCGGGGCACTCCTGCTCTCGATCTCGCTGGTCGCGTTCAACCTGGCGCTGGCGTCCGGCGGAGAGTTTGGATCGAACCGGGGAACGGGATTGCGGGCGATGGGCGGCACGCCGAACCCCCTGGCGAATCACATCCCGGCCTTGCTGTCCATCTGTCTGGTCGCCACCCTTGTCCTGGTGTTTCGGGAGCGACGGGCACGTTTCCCCCTTCTGCCGGTGTCGCTGTTCAAGAGCATGCGATTTCGGGGAAACGTCCTCGCCAACCTGCTGGTCGGGGCAGTGCTGATGGTGGTGATGGTGAACATTCCCGTGATGGTGGCGCTGCTTTCCGCTCCCGGCGAGGTGAGTCAGCGGAGTGCGCTGCTGTTGGCCCCGTTCACGATCTCGATCGCCGCCACGTCGTTCATCGCGGACAGTGTCATCGCGCGGATGGGTTTGGGGAGGGCATCCCGCGTCGCAATCGTGATGATCGTCGTGGGGTGCGCAGCGGTATTTCTGCTGCTTCGGGAAGGGTCGCTCGTCTGGGTCGCGCCGGGGCTGGCGCTGGCGGGAGGGGGAATCGGCCTGTTGCTGCCTCCCCTCGGGGCGTCGGTGCTAGAGACGGCGGCCGCGAGCGACCGGGGCGCGGCGGCATCGTCGGCGTTGATGTTCCGGCTGCTCGGGATGACCGTTGGCGTCTCCGCGTTAACGGCTCTTGGAGTTCGGCGACTCCAGACGCTGACGGGGCGGTTGGAGCCAGTGGTGCAGTCAAGTGGGGAATCGACCGCGTCTTTCCTCAATCGCCAACGCCTGTTTATCGAGGAGCACGCAATCCCGCTCTCGCTCCAAGTGATTCGGGAGACATTCCTCGTCGCGGGCCTTGTCGCCGTGTTCCTGACCGTACCGTTGCTGATGCTGGCGGGGCCATCGGATTTCAGGAAGGGAGTTCCCGGACCGGAATCCCGGCCCTGAGCGCGGCGAGATTG
>CADCWJ010000806.1 GCA_902806365.1 uncultured Thermomicrobiales bacterium | reverse complement strand
CGGCGGCGTCATTCGACGGCGCCACGCTTGGAATGGGGCTGGTGTTTACGGGTGTTCCCGTGCAAGACGGGCTCGTTGCCGGCCAACTTCACCTTGCTGTCGCAGTACAAGGGAACGGTTCCACACCCCTGCCATCGCTATCGCTTCGAGCGACCCTCCCCGAAGTCCAGCGCCGCGCGAGTCTCCACGCCGTCGACATGTTGCGACGGCACCTCGCTGCCGGACGCTGACGGCGGCGCGAGGGTGGGCGTCGTCGCTTCGGCGCACTCGTAACCCGATTCCCTCCAGCACCTGAGCGGCGCGGCCCGCGGCTCCACGATTGCTGTGCATCGCGGAGCATCACGTTCATCTTCATCGCCCAACCGCCGCATGCTGCCTTCCGTGCAATGCAAGCGAGCGGATCACGACGAGCGGCGGCTCGGCTGCCCTAACGGGCCCTGCTGGCGCGCGATCGGCGAAACAAACCGCAGTTCCGGGGGAGGTCAGTCCGTTCCTTTATCGCTTTCGGGAAGCCGTTCGAGAAATTCCAGACGATTTCCGAACGGATCGCTGACGTAGAAACGGTCGTATCCTTCGAGAGGCTCGTCCCCTGTCGTCTCGATTCCTGCGGCTCCGAGTCGGGCGCGGAGTCGAGCGAGATCCGGCACCTCAAGCGCGACGTGAGCCTTCTTCGCCGGCACGAAATCCTTGTCAATGCCAAGATGCAATTGCAGCGTCGACGTGGAGAACCAGACTCCGCCTCGGCCGGCCAGATTGGCGGGCTTCGCGATCTGCCGCAGACCGATCAGGTCGCCGTAGAACTCGAGAGCGACATCTTCGCCGCCGGCCGGTATGGCAATTTGGACATGATGAAGCCCGATCCGACAAGCATCGCTCCGCTCGTAATGTGATTCATCCTTCACCCGAGAGCCCCTGAAAACCTTATCATCCAGCCCCGTGGGTACCGAATGCAACACGTGTGGATCGACACCTTCGCCTGAGCGATGTATGACGACTCCACCGTCCCAAGCACCGCCTGCCCCATCTCCTCAGGGGCTACCGATCAGGCGCCGCCGGGCAAGCCGGTTCTGCAGCAACACGACGATGAGGAGAATGGCGCCACGAATCACGGTCTGCCAATAGCTGCTCAAATCGATGACGCCCTTGCCGTTCTCGAAATTGAGAACGTTGAAGATCAATCCAAGCAGAATCACACCGACAAGGGTCGTGCCGACGGAACCGACGCCGCCGGTCAGCAATGTTCCACCGATTACGACAGCGGCGATCGCGGAGAGTTCCCAGCAAGGCCGTTAAGCCGGTGGGCCGGTCGCCGTTTGCCCCCCCGGCAGCACGCCCGCCAACCCGGCCAGCGCGCCAGACAGCGCGTAGACGGCCAGCAGGGTTCGGCCCACGGGCAGTCCCGCCAGCCGCGCCGCCTCCTCATTGCCGCCGAGAGCGAGCACATGCCGCCCGAAACGGGTGAAGTTCAGCAGCACGGATCCCAGGACGAACGCACCGGCAAGGATCATCACTCGAAGTGGCACCGGACCCAGTTGCCATCGGTCGAGGTCCATGAATCCACTCTCGAAATCAACATAGACGCTCGTGTTGTCCGCCAAAATCAGGGCGACACCACGCGCGGCGAGGAGCATCGCCAACGTCACGATGAACGGCTGGATCCGAAAGTACGAAATCAACCCGCCATTGATCAGGCCAACCACGAGTCCCGCTGCCACCGCAGCGGCGATCGCGACCCAGGCGCCATAAGGGCTCATCAGGGCCAGCACAACGCTCGACAGTGCAGCGACCGCCCCCACGGAAAGGTCGATCCCACCGGTCATGATGACAAAGGTCATGCCGAGCGCGATTAGCCCATACATCGCGTTGTAGCGCAGGACCTGCTGGATGTTGTACTCGCTGTAGAAGTTCTCGCCATAGCGCAGTACACCGAAGAGGACAAGCGCCATCAGGGCCGCGAGGGCTCCCTGTCGCTGGAGGATGCTCGCACCACGTGCCCGCCAGGCATCCTGGCGCACGACGCGAATGCCACCGGTTGTCGTGTCGGTCGCCACGGTACTGTCCTTCTCCCGGCTCTTCTAGGTTCCGCGTCCCCGCTGGATCAGAACGGCAATCACGATGGCCGAAGCGGTCACGACCCGGGCAACGGCATCCTGGATGTTGTGAGAGAGAAGTGTCGTCCGGATAAGCTGGATGATAAGGGCCCCGATCATCGTGCCAATCACGTTCGCGCGGCCGCCGGTCAGCGGCGTGCCGCCAACGGCGACGGCGGCAATCGCATTGAGCTCCATGTCGAGGCCGACCTGATTGGCGTCGGAGGACGAATTGATCGAGATGACGACGAGACCCGCCAGACCCGCCAGGAGCCCGGAGACGACATAGACCGTGATCTTGATCTTCCGGACTGGCACTCCGGCCAGGCGGGCCGCTGGCTCGTTTCCGCCGGTCGCCAGGAGATACCGGCCGAAGGTGGTCGATCGGACGATCCAGGCAATGAAGAGCACGAGAGCGACGGCGACGATGGCCTGAAAGGGAATGCCAAGGGGTCGACCGAGGCCAATGTACTGAAAGTCGGGATTCCTGAATGTCTGGATCGCTCCGTTCGTCATGACCTGGGCGATGCCGCGCCCGGCGATGAACAGAACGAGTGTGGCGATGATCGGCTGGATGCCGAACACGGCGACGAGCACGCCGTTGAAGAGTCCGAACAGGCCAGCGACGAGGATTGCCACGACGAGCGCCGTCGAGTTGCCGAACCAGCCGATATCGAACGGCCACCGATCGCTGAGAAAGATCAAGGGCGCGACGGCCCCACTGATCGCCATCAACGACCCGACCGAGAGGTCGATCCCGCCTGTCGCGATGACGAGCGTCATTCCCGTCGCGACAATGATGATGGTCGACACCTGGGAAAGATTCACCCTCAGCGATTGCATCGTGAGAAATCGCTCGGTGAATACAGCATTGAAGAGAACGAGGAGAACCAGCGCGGCAATGGCGCCATAGGCGTGACCGACCGCGCCCAGCCCTGGCGGCCTCGTAAACCGCCGGGTTGAACCGGCGGACGACCCGGCCCGGGTTGCATCCGTCATGGCATTGAACCCGGTTCTGGTCCGCCACCGTTGGCTGCGACCAGGGATTCGCCGGCGCCATGCGCCATCGCCTTCATGATCGTATCCTGGTCGATCTCGTCCCGTTGCAGCTCGGCCACGGTCCGTCCATCGCGGAGTACGACGACCCGATCGCTTCCTTCAGTTAGCTCTTCGATCTCCGATGAGATCATGAGCACCCCGAGTCCATCGTCGGCCAGTTCGTTGATGAGCCCCTGGATCTCCGCCTTCGCCCCCACGTCGATTCCCCGCGTCGGTTCATCGAGGATCAGCAGCCTCGGATTCAGGCAGAGCCAGCGGGCGAGCAACACCTTTTGCTGGTTACCACCGGAAAGCTCACTGATCTTCTGACCGGGGCCGGCGGTTCTGATCGCCAGCCGCTCGATGAACCGGTCGACCAGCGCGCGCTGCTGGTCGCGCGACACGATGCCGTGTCGTGACAGCGCCGGAAGTGCGGCAAGCGTCAGGTTTTCCTGAACCGAGAGGCCGGGGATGATGCCTTCGCCCTTGCGATCCTCGGAGAGGAAACCGATCCCCGCCGCAATGGCGTCGGCGGGGGAGGCAAAGCGTGCCTTGTCTCCCGCTATCCGGATCTCTCCCTCTTCGATCTGATCCGCACCGAAGATGGCTCGTGCGACCTCGCTCCGTCCCGAGCCGAGCAGGCCGGCCAACCCAACGATCTCCCCGTCCTTGACGGACAGGCTGGCGTCCGCAAGCGCGCGGCCTCGCTTGAGGTGGCTCGCTTCCAGGAGCAGTCGGTCGGTCTGGTGGATTCCCGCCGTGAACGCGGTAAGTCCCTCGCGCCGGACCTCGCCGAGCTCCTTTCCGAGCATCCGGGCAACGAGATCCAGCTTGGAAATCTCGT
>CADCWJ010000805.1 GCA_902806365.1 uncultured Thermomicrobiales bacterium | reverse complement strand
CGGTGGGCAATAGGCCATCGCGGCCGATGGCGCAGCCGTGGGCGAATTCAGACATCTTCAGAGACACCTCCGGGAATGTCGGTGGTCCGCCAAGCTCCATGGACTGGTTGACACCGAAACCCACGGATGGGGTAAGGTTCCCCGCGCTAGACGACGCCGTGAACGTCCGTGGCTGGAGGACGCGGTTGGACGTCTCGCACCATATACAGATGGTTTCGGTTGCGCACGACCCGATCCCGGTCTCGACCGTGGACGGGCTGGGTAAGCCGAACCCACTTCCTGGCGACGCTTTGAGGGGCGGACGCCGGGGAATCAACCCGATATGTTTCGACATCCATTTCAATCCGATCCGGCTTTCGGGCTCGTGCTTGACGCCACCTGGACTCTGGTCCAACCCGCTGCTGTGGCCACTTGCGTGACACGGTGGGCCGGTTGTGTTCGCACGCCCTCATCCCGCAACCGGATTCAGGGAGTATTTCGTCATGTCACCATTGCCGTTCCGCGTTACTGGAGCCGGGCCAGGTCTGTTTCGGGCTGTCTCGATCGTGACGCTCATCATGCTGCTCTTCGGAGGTTTCATCGCGATCTCCCCGGCGGCGCACGCTGCGTCAACCCGGACGACCGACAATCTCAACCTCCGGGCTGGACCCGCGCTGAACGCCCCGATCCTCGACGTGATGGTGGCGGGAGAGCGTGTCGAGACTACCGGCGAGCCGGTGAATGGCTTCTACCCGGTCATCTTCGAGGGAGTGGCTGGCTTCGCCTACGGTGATTACCTGACCATCGGCGGAAGCGGTAGCGGGTTGGTAACGGGCGGTGGCCCGGTGGGCGAAGTCAATGTCGTTGATGGTCCGGTCAACTTCCGGTCGGGCCCGAGCACCAATGATGCGGTGATCTCGGTCATCCCCGATGGCGGCCTCGTCGCCCTGACCGGCGACAGCGCCAACGGCTTCTCCAGCATCGTCTACACCGACCGGAGCGGCTGGGCGCACACGGCATCGATCCTCGGCGGTAGCGACACGGTGAGCGCACCGGTCGATGCTCCGGCACCATCGCCAGCCGCTCCTCGCAACGGAGCGGGCAGCGGCGACATCGTCTCGATCATCTACGCGGCGGCCGACGCCTACGGTCAGTCTCGTGCGGACATGCTGCGGGTGGCGACCTGCGAGTCGAATCTCGTGCCGACCGCGGTGAACCCGTCCAGCAACGCCAGCGGGCTCTTCCAGTTCATGCCGAGTACGTTCGCGAGCACGCCGTACGCGGGCCAAAACATCTTCGATCCGGTGGCAAGCGCGAACGCCGCTGGCTGGATGTGGGCGAACGGACGGCGGGGCGAGTGGGAGTGCCAGTAACCGACGGTATTTCCTCTGGCGGGCAGGATCGCTGATCCTCGCTCGCCCATCCAGCCGTGTCCCGGAAGCCCCCGTTGTCCGAGCAGGACGACGGGGGCTTCCGCATTGGTCTCTACGCCACGACCCGGCATTGACGCAATGGGGATCGGGCGCAAACTGGAAGAAGCGCCCGGACCAGTGGACGCGCAGACTGTGTGATGGAATGGTTCGTTCTCTCTGGCCCGGACGTGGTGCCGGAGGCGCATCAATCTTGAAAGGACCGTGCATCTTCACCAGAATTTATTCGGCCACCATCATCGTTGCCGAGCAGGGCGCCGCGGCTGACTTCTACGTGAACGAGCTGGGCTGGGCAAAGCGGCTCGACAACACGGTCGGCCCCAATTACCGGTTCGTGACTGTCG
>CADCWJ010000804.1 GCA_902806365.1 uncultured Thermomicrobiales bacterium | reverse complement strand
CTCTACGGCGAGGTCCAGAAGGAGGTGATCGAGGTGACGCTGGAGCGGGAGTACGGCGTCGCGGTCGAGTTCGAGCCAAGCCGGGTGCTCTGCATCGAACGGGTGACAGGAAGCGGCGAGGCCGCCGAAGAGATGGGCGGCGCCAATCCGTTTTTCGCGACGGTCGGGTTTCTGGTCGAGCCGGCGGCGGTCGAGAGTGGAATCGAGTACCGGCGTGAGCTTGGATCATTGCCGCTGGCGTTCTACCGGGCGATCGAGGAGACGGTCTACGAGACGCTGGAGGAGGGGCTGCTTGGCTGGCCGGTGCGCGATTGCGTCGTGACATTGACCCGGGTCGGTTACGCCTCGCCCGTGAGCACGGCAGGGGATTTCCGCAACCTGACGCCGCTGGTGCTGATTCAGGCACTCAAGGCGGCGGGCACGGTGGTCTGCGAACCGATCGCCCGGTTCACCCTCGATCTCCCGATCGATGCGACCAGCGAAGGATATGCGTTGCTCGCCACCGCCCGGGCGATCCCGGACGCGATGGAGGCGATAAGCGGAACGAGCCGGATCACCGGAACGATCCCCTCGGCGGAGCTGCACCGCTTCGAGCAGCGCCTTCCTGGAATCGCTCGTGGCCAGGCAGTCCTCACCTCGGAGGCCGCCGGGTACCGGCCGGTCAGTGGCGAGGCGCCGACCCGGCCCCGCGCCGATTTCGATCCGCTCAACCGCAAGCTCTACCTCGCCTTGGTCAGCCAGTCGTGAGCCTTCAGTGTGGTGTTTGCGGCCAAGGCCCGTATGCGAAGACCGGCGGTCGTAGGGGAGGGCTAGCGGACATCCACCCGTACCTTCGCATGGACATCGTGTCCGCGTATGCCCTCCCGTCGCTGGGCCAGCGAACGCGACACCATGCGCGCGCTCCTGGCCCGGATCCTTCATTAACGGTCGTAGCACGAACGGCGGAGTCGATGGCCGAGGGCGTTTGCGCGCGTTGCGGGGACCGACGTGCATCGTCGATGCACCGATGCCGCTTACGGGGACGATACACGATCGTCCCCTACATGACCGCTACATGACCGCGGCACAGCCGCTTTCATGTAAAGGCCCCATCGTTGACAGCCTCCCCCGTGCAATCGACACTCGATCATTCGGCATCCGAGGATCGCCTCGAACCGGGCGCAGGCACATGCTACCCAAGGAAAAACCTCATGAAACGACTCGGCGTGATCGGCTACGGTGGCCGGATCCGGCACATGCTCGACGAGATCGCGACGTTCGGCACCGACGCGACGGTCGTCGCGGTGATCGACCCCGCCGAGGCGAAGCTCCGGCTCCGGTTCCCCGAGAAGCTTCAGCACGTCACGTTCTACGACGATGTCGACCGCATGCTGGACGAGGCGGCGCTCGATGGCGTCCTGATCGGCACCAACTGCCTCTACCACACTCCCTACGCGATCAAGGTGCTCGAACGCCACCTGCCGCTGTTTCTGGAGAAGCCGGTCGCGATCGACGAGGAGCAGGTCGCCCGGCTCCACGCGGCCTCGCTGGCGAGCCGGAGCGAGGTCGTCGTCTCATTCCC
This sequence comes from uncultured Thermomicrobiales bacterium, assembly GCA_902806365.1. GTDB lineage: Bacteria > Chloroflexota > Chloroflexia > Thermomicrobiales > UBA6265 > CADCWJ01. The sequence goes on along the minus strand of CADCWJ010000804.1, from coordinate 792 downwards.
GCTCCGGCTTTCCGAGCTTTGCGTGATGGCGAAGGAAATTCTGGACAGCGGCGTTATCGGCACGATCGAGAACGTCCAGGCGATCAACAACGTCCCCTTCTACGGGTCGAACTACTACCACGGCTGGATGCGGGACGAGTCGCTGACCGGAGGGCTGTGGCTCCAGAAGGCAACCCACGATCTGGATTACCTGACCTGGCTCGTCGGCACGCCCCCGGCGCGGGTGATTGCAGTGGAGTCCAAGACCGTGTTCACCGGGGAGATGCCGGCCGGGCTCTATTGCCTCGAATGCCCGGTCAGGACGACCTGCCCCGAGAGCCAGCTCAACCTCTTCGCGATGCAGGGCATCATCGACGACATGCGCGAGGCGGAAAGCTGGTGGGACGGGCGCTGGCAGTGCAGCTTCGCGGTCGATACCGGAAATCACGACGCGGCAACGGCGATCCTGCAATACGCTTCGGGCGCCCACATGGTTTACACCCAGAACTTCTACGCCCGGCGGGGCGCGGCGAAGCGGGGCGCGACGCTGCTCGGCTACAAGGGGACGCTGTCGTTCGACTGGTACACCGACGAAGTGGTGGTCCATCACCACCACAATGCCCGCGTCGAGCGCCACAAGCTCGAAGCGACCGGCGGCGGGCACCACGGCGGCGACAAGCGGCTCGCGCACGATTTCCTGGCGATCCTGAACGGGACGGGTCCGAGCCGGGCGACGCTGGCCGACGGGCTGCTCAGCGCCCAGCTCTGCCTGATGGCGAAGCGCGCCTGCGCCACCAGCCAGTTCCAGCCCTT
>CADCWJ010000803.1 GCA_902806365.1 uncultured Thermomicrobiales bacterium | reverse complement strand
TGGTGCCTCATCCCGATTGCGGTGATCGCACTCGCGCTGCGTTTTGCCGGTATCAGCTGGGGCGGCAACCACTACACCCACCCCGACGAGCTGTTCATGACGATGGTCGCGGTCGAGATCAGCGGGCCCGGGTCGCTGGGTGGCTATCTCGACACGGCGACCTCCCCACTCAACCCGTACAACGGCCGGTTTGACAGTTATGTCTATGGGACATTTCCCTTATTCGCCGCGAAGCTGCTCGGCGAGATCACCGGGAACGACGTGTTCGGCAACGGGCACCTCCCCGGGCGCTGGCTGTCGGCGATTGCCGATACCGGCTCGGTGCTGCTGGTGTACGTGATCGGGCGGCGGCTCTTCGGGCGGCTCGCCGGGACCCTCGGTGCGGTGCTCCTGGCATTCACGATGTTGCACATCCAGGCGTCCCACTTCTTCACGACCGACGCGATGTCGGCGTTCCTGGCTACCGCTACCTTCGCCCTGATCCTGCACGCGGGGGACCGGCGTGGATTCGCCCTGTACGCGGCGGCGGGGGTGGCGGCGGGACTGGCGGCTGCGAGCAAGCCGAACCTGCTGCTGGCATTCACGCTGATCGCGCTCCCGCTGCTTGAGGCGATCCGCACGGACGGCTGGCGATCAGTGATGCCGTCTCCCTCCAACCTGTTCAGCCGCGACGAACGGCGGCAATCATCGCCCGTATTGCCCGCGACGGTGCTTGCAGGGTTCGTCGCGATCTGGACCTTCCGCTTCGCGCAGCCATATGCCTTCGCCGATGCGACGCCCTTCTCGTTCCGGCTCAATCCGCAGTGGACGAACGATCTCGCGTTCTGGCAGCGCGCTCAGGCGGGGACGGTCGATCTCCCGCCTTCCATCCAGTGGGCCGAGCGGGCGCCGGTCGTGTTCATCCTCGACAACATGGTCCGCTGGGGGATGGGGCCGGGCATGGGGATCGCCGCGCTGGCCGGGCTGGCGCTGGTGCTGTGGCGGATCGTGACCAGCCGGAGCTGGCCATCATGGTGGCTGATGGGGATCGCGGGCTGGGTGCTCTTCCACATCGTGTTCTTCGGGACCGGCCTTGGCAAGGCCCAACGCTACCTGCTGCCGGCCTATCCGCTGCTGGCGGTGCTGGCAGGGTTCGCGCTTGATCGGCTGATCGCCTGGGCACGGCGACCGGCACGGCTGCCCAGCTGGGGAGCGCTCCGCGTCCCGCGCTGGTTGCATCCCGGCTATCTCCTGCCAGCGATCGTCGTCGTCAGCACGATCCTCTACGGCGTCGCGTTCACCACGATCTTCACGCGCGAGCATACGCGCGTCGACGCCTCGGAATGGATTTTCGCGAACGTCCCGGCAGGAAGCACGATCGC
>CADCWJ010000802.1 GCA_902806365.1 uncultured Thermomicrobiales bacterium | reverse complement strand
TGGTGACCGCTCGCCCGTGGCCGGGACGGAGGAACTCGGCGGCGCCCTCGAGCTCGGCCAGCGTCGCCGAGAGTCCGACCCGGGGCACGCGGCGCCCGACGCGCTGCTGCATCGCGAGATCGACGCGGTGCATCAGCGACTGGAGCTGGGCACCGCGCTCGGTGCCGATGAAGGAGTGGAGTTCATCGACCACGATGTAGCGCAGGCCGTTGAAGATGCGGGCAACCTGTGGCCCCTGGGTGACGAACATCGCTTCGAGCGATTCGGGGGTGATCAGGAGGATGCCGTCGGGGTGGTGGAGGATGGCGTTGCGTTCCGCCGCCCCGACATCGCCGTGGCGACGCCATGCCGGGATGTCGAGGTAGGAGCCGAGCACCTCGAGCCGGCCGTGCTGATCGTTGATGAGCGCCCGGAGCGGGCCGATGTAGAGCGCCTTGATCCCGAATTCGGCCTCGTCACGGTCGGCTTCGAACCCCAGCGCCGAGACGATCGGAAGCCAGGCGGCTTCCGTCTTGCCGCTGGCGGTCGTCGCCGAGATCACGACATCGCCCGTGGCGTCCAGGATCGGCGCGATCGCCTGGACCTGGGTTGGCCGCAGCGATTCCCAGCCCTGATCCCAGACCCAGGCGCGAACCTTCGGATGCAGCCGCTCGAATCCAAGCGTTGCGGCTTGCGTGGCAGCTTGGGTGGCGGCGCTCCCCGCCGGTCGTGTGCCCGAGGCCGTTGGCTCAGAGCGTGAAGGTGGCGAGTTCATCGTCTTCCTGGTGATCGTCGCCGGGGCGCGAGAGCTGACTGTTGGCCCCGTCGCCGGGCCGGTTCAGCGGCGCGAGGTCCGGGTTGGCGTCCGGTGCGATCGTCACGGCCTCGATCAGGTCGGTCCACCTCTGGCCGGGGTTCTGCTCCAGCACGGCCAGCATGTCGAGAAAACCCTTGATCGTGTTCCGGGGCGTTCGGAAGTAGGCATCCCCGATCCGCTTCGCGCAATGCGCCATGTAGGCACGGAGGCCCTCGTCGGGAAGGAGATAGGCGGCGGGGTCCCCGGCGGCCTGGACATGACGCAGCTTGCTGAGGAGCACGTAGAAGTCTTC
>CADCWJ010000801.1 GCA_902806365.1 uncultured Thermomicrobiales bacterium | reverse complement strand
TCCGCGAGGGCGTGATCCTGCCGACCGCCAGGACCGAGAGCGGATACCTGCTGTTCGACGACGGCGAGCTCGGCACCCTCCGCCAGGTGATTGCCTGGCGGCAGGAGGGGATCGGGATTCGCGAGATCAGGGCCCGCCTGAACCGGAGCCGGCCGGGAGAGGAGGGGATGACCGATGGTCGTTGATGGATCGCCGAGTTGCGTTGCGGAGAGGTATGAAATCTCCGGACGGTCCGCTCGCTGGATCAGGAGCGCACGGTGCGCTTCCCCAAGCGGCACGGTGACCCGATGCGCGGTCCGGCCCGGAGCGCCGGAATGACGGCGGGCACGCCGCTCCGGCTCGACCGGCAATCCTCTTCGGCATGGGTGGCTATCCCGTCCCGCGTGTCCGTGCTCGATGATCTGACGGCATGGATCACCGATCGGGAGGTGTCGCGGACAGACGGCGGGCTGGCCATCGTCACCGGCGACGCGGGCTCCGGCCGGACGAGCCTGCTGACGGCGCTGACCGGATCGCTCGCCGGGCATCCCGGCCTGTTTGTGGCAACCGTCGCCGACAATGGCAACCGGCGCTCGGATGCGCTGCTGCCGCGGGCGATGATCGCGGCGCTCGGTGGAGTGCCGGTGGGTCGCAGCGGGCGGGAACTGATCGCGGGGGTGCGCGCGCTGATGCGCGCCCATCTCGACGCCGGTCGGCAACCGGTGCTCCTGATCGACAACGCCGCGCTGAGCGGGTCGCAGCTCGAGATCGTGCGCATGCTGCTGCTCCCGGCCGAAAACAGCACCAGCAGCGGTCCGCTGCTCGACCCGCTGCTGGTGCTGTTCGGGCCGCTGGAACTGGGTGACCGGATCCGGCGGCGCCGGGCGCTGGCCGGGATGATCGAGCGCAACCTTGCCCTGCCGCCGCTCGATCCGGCGGAGATCGGAGAGTTGCTGGGTGGGCTGCCCGGTGCGCTGCCCGGCCGAGGGGCGCTGTTCGCCGAGGAGGCGATCGCGATCATTGCCGCTTCGTCCGGCGGCAACCTGGCCCGGGCGCTCAGCATCGCGGGAGCGTGCCAGCGGGAAGCGATCGCGCGGCACCGGCCGGAGGTCGATCGGACGATTGCCCGGGATGTCGTCGCGCTGCTGGGCGACGGTGGGAACCTGGGGCCTTCGGATACAGCGGTCCAGCGGGGACCGATCCTGACCGGACCGGTCCAGACCAGGCTGGAACTCGGGTTCTCCGGCGCCGAGCCGGGGATGACCGCGAGCGGCGGGGCGACGCAGGGGCGGCGACGATGATGGGAGGCGACCGCGGGACCGAACCGGTCCAGTCGATGTCAAGAGCGTACGTACAGAGAGGCGAAGCGGGGGTCGAGCGGCTATGCTGGTTGACAGAAGCCGGAGCGAGGATCGGGGATGGGTCGAAGCCGCGCATGTGGGCGGTTTCGACCGGTTCCGGATCGGGAACCGGAGACCGACAAGGCAGCAGGTCCGGCGTAGCCGGGCCGGCAGGGAGGGCAGAGCGCAGGGAGTGCAATTCTTCATCTTCAACTGGAGCACAGGCCACCATGCAGCATGATCCAGGCAACGAAAAAGACCGGTGCGCCAACACCGGCCTTCTTCAAGGATCATCAGTTGGTGGAGTGTTGATGAACGTCGGACTTCGATCGGACCGTCGCCAAACCGCCTGATCGTGGACCGATAGCTCGATCGCCCGTGTAGCCCCGCCAAGGGAGGGTTTCGTGTACCCCAGCGATGAGTGCATTCTAGCCACGCCATCCGTGGCGTGTCAAGCCGTGCCGTGCCTGTTGACGTGCCCAGGTGGCACCGCATCGATCCGGGTCGGGGCTCGCTGAGGCGATGGCCGACCAGCGCCCGAACAGCCGCGACGAGCGGCCGAACAGCGTGTCGAACAGCGACGAGACTCCGGAGCGGATCGCGCCGGAGAGATCGCGTCGCGCGCCACGAGGATCCTCCGGACAGGCACGCCAGGCGCGAGCTCCGAAACCGGCGGACGGCGCGGCGGACCTTACCGGGGTCGTCGGTGACGGCTCGGCGGCCGGGACGCGCTCCGGCGATGATGTCCGCAAGCGCGGCTGGTTCTGGCACTGGAACAACATCGTCACGCAGTACGCGCCGCTGATCGGGCTCAAGGGCGTCGGACTGCTCAACTCCTACACCGTCTGGACCGATCGGCGCGAGGAATCCCCCCATCGGGGGTACGCCTTCCCCTCTCAACAGAGCGAGGCCGACTTCTATGGCGAAGACCGGGCCGAGCTGATCACGATCAACAAGATCCTGGTCGCACTGGACCTGATCGAGATCCGCAAGGAGATGGTGCCCCGGATCGACGAGAAGGGACGCCGCTGGAAGGTGCCGCACAACTTCTACCGGGTCAAGGATCACGGTGATGGCTTCACTCTTACCTCCGGTGCCGTGATGCGCGTGGTCGAACTGGCGGAGCGCGACCGCACCGTCTACCGCTACCTGCGGCGCATGTTCTCGCCGAAGTTCTCGCCGATCGACGGCGACAACGTCTGGCACGCAATTTTGGAGGAGATCCGCCCCAGCGACGCCTGGCAGCGGCTCGCGGCCCGGACCACCCGCGACGAGGACCGGGCATCGGCGCGCAGCAAGGCCGGGCACGCCTCCCGCCGGGCGGCAGGCAATCCGGACCCGGACCTCGATTTTTTTGTGCCCACAGGCGGTGACACGCCGTCCCATGAGTCGACAGGCTCCGCCAGTGACAACGACAGCGCTAATGACAGTGGCGCTGTCGGATCGGCCGGCGATCTGGAGCGTGACGCAACCTCTGTTGCACAGATCAACACTGGTTCGGCAATCGTTGATGAACAGGGCAACAGAGGTTTGGAGGAAAAGTGGGGCCCCGTTGTTGCTCGGTCCAACACAGCGCCGGTAAGCAGTGTTGGACC
>CADCWJ010000800.1 GCA_902806365.1 uncultured Thermomicrobiales bacterium | reverse complement strand
TCGGCGATCGTCGATTCGTTCCGTGCTGATTACCGGCTCCTGCTCCAGCACACGCGGGTGACGTTGCTGGAAGTCCTGCTCGGGTTTGGCCTCGCGCTGATCGCCGGGTTGCTCGCGGGAATCGCGATCGATTCATACAGGATCCTGGAGCGGGCGATCTATCCGCTGATCATCGCCAGCCAAACGATTCCGATGGTCGCACTCGCACCGCTGATGCTGATCTGGTTCGGCTACGGCCTCTTTCCCAAGATACTGCTGACGGCCCTGGTCGGCTTCTTCCCAATTGCGGTCAATACCGTTGATGGGTTGCGCTCGGCCGACCGCGAGGTAATCGCGCTGCTGCGGACGATGGGAGCGACCCGATGGCAGCGGTTTACGATCGCGCGGGTGCCGGCGGCGCTGCCGCTGATCTTCTCCGGGGCGCGGGTGGCTGTCACCTTCTGCGTGATCGGGGCGGTGTTCGCCGAGCTGGTCGGTTCGAGCGAGGGGTTGGGCTACCTCATGCAGCGGGCAGCCGCGCAGTTCCAGACCGCGCGGGTCTTCGCGTCGATCGTAATCCTGGCGCTGATGGGGATCGGCCTGTTCGGGCTGGTCTCGCTGATCGAGCGGCTGGTTTTGCCCTGGCGCACGTTCGTCACCGACGCCCGGGAGGGATGACTGGACGGGTCGCTGATCTCACGTGTCGCGACGGGGTAGCCCCGTGGCACGGTCACTCGTCGAACGTGACCTCCACCAGTGGGCTTCCCGTGATCCAGGCCTCGACGTCGATCGGTTGCGCCCCGCGAGCCGGGTTACCCCGTTGGTTGAGGTCGGCGACGATCTCGGTCAGGATCGGCCGGCGCTCCGCCTCGTCGACAATCGCTCTCGCCGTCGCGGGAAGGTCGGCACGCACGCCATGCTTGAGGTGAAAAGTGAAGGCCGGGTTCGCCTGGAGGTTGCCATACCAGTCCCGCCTTCCGGGCAGACCGGTGAGATAGATCTTGCCGCCGGCGCGGTAGAACCAGGTCTCGATTCGCCTTGGCTGCCCGGACCGGCGACCGATCGTGGTGATGTCGACCGTGCGATCCCGGGCGGGCGAGGTGGGGGTAATGGCAAGCGCATCACGAACCGTGTCGTCCATGTGGGTTCTCCTCTCGCTGTGGATGGCGATTCCGGCAAGCCGCCGGGCGGTTTTCCTGGTTGGGGCGCCTGCCACGCCGCGCCCTGGCTTGAGCCGCGCCAGACGCCGCGACGTGGACCGTTCGCCCGTGATCACCGACGACAGGATTAGCCGGCCTCCCGGCAGGATGACGCTCGGTTGATGTGACACGTGCCTGTGGCGATGATCGGGACCACGATCCGTATGGGGTGGCCACCAGCCAAACGTGCTGCGTGCTCCCCACGTGAGAGTTCCCGGTTGCGGAGACATCGTAAACCAGGCTGCCAATGGTGCAGTAACGCACACCGCGAGCGTTGCGCTTGGCTGGACCAGGGCCGGCTCCCACCGTCACGTCGCGATTGCGACAATCGCGGCGAGCAGATCGGGCCAGATGGTGGCGCGGGGGTCGATCGGGTCGAAGTGGCCGGCATCCGGGAACATCAGGAGGGTGCTGGCGTCCGGGCTGGCGGCGTGCAGCCTCGCGCTCATCTCCGGCGGCACGCTCTCATCCAGCCCGCCATGCACGAGCAGGTGCGGCCGGCGGAGCGGTTTCAGCTCCGCCGGGGAGGCAGCGGCGTAGCGATCCGGCACATCGTCCGGCGCACCACCGAGGAAGTCGCGCACGGCCCCGTGGCTAAGGTTCAACTCCGAGGCGCGCCGGAGATCGAGCACCCCGGCCAGGGCCACCGCGCCGCGCAGGGGCAACGGTTCGTCCTCAATCTCGCTTCCGGCAGATACGGCACCGAGGTTGGCCAGCCAGAGCGCGAGTTGACCGCCGGCCGAGTGTCCGAGCACGATCACGCGGTTAGGGTTGATGCGATGCCGGGGAGCGATCGCGAAGAGGTGCCGGGCGGCCCGCGCGACATCGTGAAATGTGCCGGGCCAGCCGCCGCCGGGATCGCCAACGCGGCGGTACTCGATGTTCCAGGTCGCGAACCCGGCACCTCGCAGCGCCGCGCAAAGGTGGCCGAGATGGGCGAGATCGTAGCGGTTTCGCCAGAAGCCGCCGTGAATCGCAATCACGCACGGGTGGGGTCCGGTCCCTGCGGGAAGTCGCAAGTCGGCTATGTGCAACGGATCAGGACCGTACCTGATCCGTTGGTCCGCGGGCGGTGGAGGCAGATCGAGGATGGATGTGCTCACCCTCGGCCCGCGGCACGCAGATCGCCCAGCCGATCGAGCGCCCGGTCGACGAGGAGGCGGTTAGCCGGATCGTTGCGCCAGCGGGAAACCCCGGAGGGGTGCGGCAGAGGAACGACCGAAACCTCCCCCCAGCCCAGATCAACATCCCAGACCGTACCGACCAACTCGCCCAGCGCCAGCCGACGCGCACCAGGAACCAGCGCCTCCGCCGCCAGCCGACCAAGGGTCACGATCAGCTCCGGGCGCACCAGCGCGAACTCCCCCGCCAGCCAGGGAGCACACAGCTTTCGCTCGGCGGCGCTCGGCGCGCGATCGCCCTTGCTGCCCGCGACCTTGCCCGGGAAGCACTTGGTGAGGCTGGTGAAGTACCAGCTTTCGAGGAACTCTTCCGGCGGATAGCCAGACCGGTTGAACCAGGCGCGCAAGATATCGCCCGAAGTCCCGGACCAGGGGACACCATTCCGGTGACCGCGCGCGCCGGGGGCCTGGCCGACGATCATCCGGTGATGACCGGCCCTTCCACGGAAGACCGGCCTCGCCTCAGGGATAAACCCCGCCTCGACACAGCGGGTGCAGCCGGACAGCTCGTACTGCAACGCATCGAGGTCGTTGGCGCGCGATTCGTGGAGATGCACGTTCATGTGGAAGAACCTCGACAAACAATCCGACGATGCACCGACGGATTACACTACATCGCTGGAGGCGAGTCCCAGGACGCGACTCGTTTGAAGCATGCGCATCTGCTGTGGGGTACTGATTTTCGATGCATGACACCAGATCCCAATCGGGCCTCGCCATGACCGGCGGGCGTCCCCACCCCGGGGCGCCCGCCCGTACGTCAGGAATGGTGACCGGGTCGTTCCCATTCCTAATCGTGGTTGCGCTGTTCATCACGAGCCTGATCACGGCCAACACGGTCGCGGTCAAGATCCTCGAGTTCGGCCCGTGGATCACGGATGCCGGTCTGC
>CADCWJ010000799.1 GCA_902806365.1 uncultured Thermomicrobiales bacterium | reverse complement strand
TGATGCGCGTCGAGGGAGCGGAGGTCAATCGCATCCCACGCTCAAGCAAACGTCTCACATGCTTTGTGTTCGCGTCGGCAGCATCTGTTGTTGCGTCGGTTGGCGATTCGTCAGGGTACTCATGTTTTGCGCCGGAAAGTGGCCTCACAAAAGTGTAGACAGCCCGAACCATGGTCGGTACGGTACCGGCGTCAACGCAGCCGAATGGCTGGCGGCACGGAGACGGGGAGGACCACGGTGACGGAACGGCCAGGCGGAGAGCCGGTGCGGCTCGGGATCGTCGGCGCGGCGCGGATCCTTCCGGCCCATCTGCGGGGGATGAAACGGCTGCTCGACGCCAACCTTGCTCCTTTCCGGATCACCGCGATCGCCGCCCGCCGGATCGATGACGCGGCGATGTTCCGGCTCCGGGGCGAGGGGCCCCCGCCACGCGAGCCGGTCTCCACCAACGAGCGCGATCCGCTTGGCGCGCCCCATCGCTACGCCAGCGATCTCCACCCCGACACCCTGCCCGAGATCTACGATGACTGGCGAACGATGCTCGATGCCGACGTGGTCGACGCCGTCCTGATCTTGGTTCCGGTCGGGATGCACCACACCGTCGCGCTCGATTGCCTGGCCGCCGGAAAACACGTCCTGCTCGAGAAGCCGCTCGCGATCTCGGTCCGGGCCGGACAGGCGATCGTCGACGAAGCGGCGCGGCGCGGTCTCGTTGCCGGGGTGGCGGAGGGGGTCCGCTACGCCGAGTCGGCGCGGGCATCCCGCTGGGTGATCGACCAGGGGCTGATCGGGGCGCTGCAGCTCTGGATTTCCGGAGGGATCGGCAACGAATGGTCGCCGGACCGCATCGTTGCGCGGACCCCCTGGCGACACCGGAAGCTGGAAGCCGGGGGTGGTGGCGCGATCGACATCGGGGTTCATCTTTTCCACCAGGTCCGCTACCTGATGGGCCCGGTGGCGGAAATCAGCGCCTATGCCAGGACGCTGGAGCCAGAACGGTTCGAGCGCGACGCGGCCGGCTCGGTCACGAGCAGCGTCACGAACGATGTCGAGGATGCATTCTTTGCCAACCTGCGGTTCGAGAACGGCGCGATCGGTACGACGTTCTGGAGTTGGGGCGGGCACGGCGAGCCGACCGGGCTCTCCGCCGATCCCGCCATCTATGGATCCCGAGGCTGTCTCAAGGGTGGCGAGGTGGTGCTGGACAGCGGTCTCCGGGGAAGGGCCGGCGATCTGTTCAGCCGTGGCGCGCCGCCTGATCTGCGACGTGGCTATTTCCCGGCCGGGATCAGCGATCCGTTCGCGCTGGAGATGCTCGATTTCCTGACCGCGATCGCCGCGAACGGGTCGATGGAGGCGAGCGCGACGGAAGGCGT
>CADCWJ010000798.1 GCA_902806365.1 uncultured Thermomicrobiales bacterium | reverse complement strand
GTGATTCAGGTGCTGTCCTTGCGGAAGATGCGGACATCTCCCTCCTGGAACACCTGCGTCCACCCCGGTCCGGGGTAGGCCGGATCCGAAGCGCCAGGGAACGGACCGGGAGTGCAGGTCGGGCCCGGGTCAGGGCCGCCACCACGGAGCTCGACCGGCCCGAGATAGATCAGGGTGACACCGTAACGCTCGATCGTGGCGGGGTCGATCTCGGTGCCGAGCGCGGTTATGGCCGCGATCCGGTCGCGGAACTGGGTCGTGATCGCAGGGTCGCCGAGGTGCCAGACGCCCTCGTGCCCGCCCGGCCACCCAAGCAGCGAGGGGACTCCGGAGGCGCTGGCGGTGCGGCTGACGGTGTTCGACCATTCGCAGCCACCGGCGGCGAGCATCACGTCGTCCTCCCTGGCGTTCTCGAGGAGCCAGCCAATGCCCGCGTACTCGCCAGCGAAACCGGGGTCCTCTTCCAGAAAGGCGAGACCATCCATCCCGACCCACTCTCGGTCGGGGCTGCGCCAATCCAGCCACTGCTTGCCCGCGATGACGGGGTAGCTCAGCGTACTCAGGACGAGCATCGCCGCGCCGAGCGGGAAGGCGATCCGGGCAAGCCGGTGTCGCCCGGCGGCGGACCAGACCACGATCAGGGCGATCGCGGAGGCCAGCGCCATCAGGAGCCAGGCCTGGTAGTAGAGCTTGAACACGGTATTGAAGCGCGCACCGAAGATATCCAGCAGGAAGACGAACTCCGGAATCAGGACCAGGCCGAACCCGACGGCGAACAGGGCGAGCGCGACATTGGCCGGGCTGAGCGATGCATCGCGCTCCCACAACAGCAGGATCAGCACGATCGGCAGGCCGCAGATGGCGAGGAGTGGCACCGGCACCAGCAGGCCACCGAGGAGCATGACCGCCGCTCCTGCCATCGCGACCTTCCCCAGCGCCCGATCGTGGTCCAGCGTGCGGCGCCTCCAGAACTCCAGACCGATCAGGCCAAGCGCGATCGCGTAGAAGAACCCGAAAATCGACACAAAGTCGCCAAAAGGGGTTCGCTCGCCGGTGACCGCGGCCACCGAGGCGAGGATGCCGCCGACCAGCGGGATCCCATCGACAGCGGCTGCAAAGCCGGTCCCGGCGGGCCGGGTCGGCGCCTCGAAGGCGAGATGGAATGGCAGCCAGAGCAGGATCGCGGATGCGGCAAGCAGGACGAGCCCGGCGAGACGCGACGATCCACGCTCGGTGCGGGCACCGGCAAGGAAGCCGGCGGCGACAAGGAGAAAGTACGTCGGGAAGTCCCAGGAGTTCATCGCGTAGAGCCCACCGGCCACGCCCCCGGCGAGCACCATCCGGTGCCAATGGGCACGGAGAAACGATTGGCCTTGGCGGGCGGCGGGCAGCGTCGCCAGCATCCAGGCGCAGCCGAGCGCGGTGATCGCGTAGGGGAGGGCCAGCAGGTGCGGGTGCAGATCGCTCAGGATGAAGCTGAACGCGGGAAACTCGCTAATCGCCGGGAGATCCGTCTCGCGGTCGATGATCCGGGTCGCGGGCCAGGCGAAGTCGAAGAAGCGGGTGTTCCAGTATGTTCGCCAGTCGGTCACGATGCGACCGACCGCCCAGGGATTTCCGGCGAAGACGACGAAAATCGCCGCGATCAGCCCGCCGATTCGCGCGGCTCGCTCCGGAAGCCAGCGGCCGAGCACGTTGCCGGCGAGTCCAGCGGCGGAGACGACCGTCATCGCGAAGATGCTCGCGAGCGCGAGGTTGAAGGTGACAGCAGGGGTGGTTCCGGCGAGCTTCGCGAATCCGGCCCAGATCACGTAACCGATGTAGTAGTAGTTGATCGTGTAGCCACTCAACCACGCGTCGGCGGGCGGCATTTGCTCTGCGCGCATCGTCGAGGAGAGCATCATCAGGTCGGAGAGTTTCTCCTGATCGGAGAGTGTTGGCCCGTAGCCGTGGAACAGCACGAACCCCGCGAATGCGAAGGCGAAGCCGGCTTCCGCGATCAGGAGATGGCGGATCGCGTCCCGGCCAATCGCACCGTTCCGGAGCCCGATACTCCAGCTGAGGAGGCCGCCGGCAACCAGCGAAATCCACAGGGTCAGCTCGCTGAACGGCACCAGCCCGGATATGGTCCCGGCCAGGAACCAGGCCGGCCAGATGAGTAGGAGCGCGGAGAGCGGTCGGGTGAGGAAGGCGCCGCGATCGCCGAGATGGTGAAAGAGCGTCAGGATCAATGGCGCGAAGGCGATGCTGACAAGCGTCGAGAGCGCGTACCAGAGAAGAATGTCGTTCAACGCACGTATCCCATCATGGCCTGTCCGTCGGCGTTCGAGCGGCGATTGGGGAAGTGATACCGGCGGGACTGAATGGGTGATCTCGCGGCCATGATCCACACGTCGTGATCCGGCCGGGGCCGGACGACGGTTTCCACGGGGAATGCTAAACGATCAATGGCGCGGAAGCGGCGTGGCACCCGGGCAGGACGCTGCGAGGTCGCCCGGTGGACGGCGCGGACCGGTCCACGCAGAACGCTGCCCTAGCAACCGCCATCGGTGAGCGGCATCGAAACATCCGCTGTGAATGGGCCCGCCCGGTCCACGCAGAACGCTGCCAAAGTAGTCAGACGGGGCTCTTTGCCGGTGGGAGGCGGATGGGGGCGTCAGATCAGGCCGCGCCGGATCGCCTCGGCGACAGCGTGTGCTCGATCAACGGCACCCAGCTTGACGAAGATCGACTGGAACCGCTTCTTGATCGCGATCTCGCTGCGGTTCATCGCGATCCCGATCTCGCGGTTGGTCGATCCTTCCGCCGCGAGCCGGAGGATCGCCCGGTCGTCGTCGCCCAGGTCGGCGTCACGAACGGTCTTGTCGTGAGCAAGGCCGCCGAAGTCTTCGAGGACACCGTCGAGCAGTTCCGGGCTGAGCTGGCGGCGGCCCTTGGCGGCCGAACGGATCGCGGTGATCAGCTCCGCCGCCGGGGTGCTCTTGAGAAGGTAGCCGTCGGCACCGGCTTCGAGCGCCTGCCGGACGTACGCCTTGTCACCGTACGACGTGAGGAGGATGATCGCTCCCGTGAACTCGAGTGCACGAAGCTGCCGGGTGGCCTGAATGCCCGAGGCGCCCGGCATCCGGAGATCGAGCAGGATGACGTCGGGACGCAGCGCCCGGGCCTGCTCCAGCGCATGGGAGGCATCGGTCGCGGTGCCCGTCACGTCGATATCGCCGGCGGCGTCGAGAACCTTGCGCAGCCCTTCGATCACGACCGGATGGTCATCGACCAGGAGCACGGAAATCAACGGCAATCAGTCCGGTAGCTGCGGGCGCGGATTCTGTTCATCTGCTTCCTCTCGATCCGTGCCGGCGGTCACCGCCACTGAACGCTCGGGTGTTCCATTTTCCGGGATCGCCGTCGTCACTTCAAGTTGGGAGCGGTTTCCTTCGATACCGATCAGGTCGGCAAGGACATCGTCCGACATCACGTTCCCGGTACTGGGCCGCTCCAGCACGATCGCGGTGCCACCACCCGGCCGGCTCACGATCGTGAACGTCGCTCCGATCACCGCGGCGCGCTCCCGCATGCTGAGCAAGCCGAGCGAGGTCGGGCGCACGGCGCGCTCGGGATCGAATCCGGCGCCGTTGTCGCGGATAGTGATCCGCAGCAGGTCAGGTGTTGATTCCAGCCGGACCACGACCTCGTCGGCACCTGAATGCCGCATGACATTGTGAAGTGCTTCCTGCAGGATCCGATAAATGCCGAGGCGAACCTCTGGCGTCAGCGGGGGCAGATCGTCCGTGACTTCGAGCTTGCAGGTGAAGCCCGTGCGTTGCAGCGACTGGATATATGCCTCGAGCGCGGCGACAACGCCGATATCGTCGAGGTCTGGCGGTCGCAGATCGAAGATGACGCCGTGCAGCTCTTCCGACGCGCGTTCCAGGAGCTGGCCAACCTTTGTCAGCGACAGATCGCGGTCTTCCGCCGGGGTCGAGCCGTTGGTCATCTTGAGCGCACGCGCCTGGTACAACGCGCCGGTGATCAGCGGAGAGACGGCATCGTGGATCTCGCCGGCGATCCGTCGTCGCTCATCTTCCTGCAGCCGAAGTGTCCGGCGCAGCAGGTCGCGCATCTGCCCGGTTTGGCGTTCCCGTTCGGATTGACTTCGCTCAAGCCCATGTACCTGGGATTCGAGCTGGTGAGACATCTCGGACATCGCGGTGCTGAGCGACAGGATCTCGCCACTGCCGACCGGCTCGATCGTCGTACCGAAGTCGCCGCGCTGCATCGCCGCGGCCTTGCGGGAAAGGAGTCGCAGTGGCCGGGCCGTGAGCTCGCCGAGCGCAACGGCCATCGCAAGGATCACGAGGGCGGCCAGGGTCAGTACCATCACCCCCCGCGACCAGACGTTCTGGGCAAAGGTCTGGACCGTGGGATTCGAGACGATCACGGCCCAGTTTGCTCCTTCGAACGTCACCGGCTGGTAAACATCGACCCTGCGGTCGCCGGACGAGTCGCGCGTGATGGCATCACCCGTTTCCCCATCGAGCGCCCGCTGGACCAGGGAACCACGACTTTGCAGGAACGCGGTTTCATCGCGATAAATGTCGTTGGTCGCGAGAAAGACTTCGCCTTCGGAGACGATCGCGATCCCGGTCTCGCCCCGGGCGAAGGGAAGGACGAGCTGCTCGAGGTTATCGAGCGCAAAAATGGCACCGATCACGCCGACGACCCGGCCCGGTGGCGTTGCCGGGGCGGTGGGCGATTGCGGGACGGTGGGGTTCGTTGCGGTTCCCCCGGTGCCATCGCCCCCCGGCTCCGTCTCGGAAACCGGAATCACGGGCACCGTGACGACGACGATGGTGCTCTCCGCCGACACGTTGATCCGGGGGGAGACGCGGGCTCTCCGGAGCACCATGGTCTGGCCGAGCTGGTCGGAGACGTCATCGAGAAGGTCGGGCGGTTGCAGGTTCCCGCTCGAGCCAACGAGCTGGAGTTGGTCGTTGACGACGAACAAGCCGTTGATCTCCGGGCGCACCGTTGTGGCTTCACCCAGCAGCGTGTTGACAGCGTCGGAATCGAGCCCGGTGACAGCCGGCTTTTTGGAAAGGTTCTCGAGGGCGGTGACATTCCGGTTCAGGTACCCGCTCAGAGAGCTGTCGACCATTCCGACGATGGTGTACTCATTGTCGATCAGGAGCTCACTGTTGCGGTCGATGCTGCGATCGAGGAAGAAGTACACGACGACGAACAGCGGGATCAGGCTCGCCAGCGCGAAAAGCACAAATCTGGTTCGTAGTGACCATCGTCGTGCGGTCAACTTGGATCCCCTGGCGCGTGCGGGAGCAGCCTGGATGTGTCCGTCGTTTCTCTCGATCCCATGGCGACGATTCGTTCGACGGGGAACCATGGATGACCATTGCGGCAAGCCTGCCGGCGCGACATGATGCCCGGATGTCGCGAGAAGCTGGATGCGGGCCAAAACAAGCGCGTGGTGGACTTGTCTTGCGCGAGCAGGCAGCGGCGCGTCAAGTGTGATCGGTACTATCGTATCGTGCCATATACGACCGCACCCTCACAGGTATCCAAATGGACTGTCTGGACGGGCGCGCCTTTGCCGATGAGCTGTGAAGGCGGCAGCCTCGCCCGAGCGGCAGTGTCACGACCGGGGAGATCGGGCGGCAATCGTCCCTGGCCTGGAGGAACACGGCGGACATGAACAAGGTCATCGTGATCGGCGGGGGAGTGGTCGGCGCCAGCGCCGCGTATCATCTGGCGCGCGACGGTATCGAGACGGTGTTGATCGATCGCAAGGATACCGGACATGCGACGAGGGCCGGAGCGGGGATCATCGCGCCCGGGACGAGCCAACGGCCGCTTCCCGCCTTTTATCCGTTCGCGGCGGTGGCCGTGCGCCACTATCCGGACCTGATCGAAGCGCTGGCCGCGGTCGGGCAGACATCGACAGGATACGAGGTTGTCGGTGAGCTGATCCTGGCGTTCGACGACGAGGAGGCGGAGCGGCTCGGTGCGTTGCTTCCGCTCTTCCGGTCTCGTTTTGATGACGGGATGCCGAACCTGGGCAACGTGAAGGCGATTGACGAGGCGCAGGCCCGGAGCATGTTCCCGCCGCTGGGCAGCATTACGGCAGCCATTCACGTTCCCGAGGCCGCCCGCGTGGATGGCGACCGGCTGCGCAACGCCCTGGTTGCCGGGGCGGAACATTACGGCGCCCGGATCCTGACCGGCTCGGCCCGCCTCCTCCTGGAACGCGGGTCGGTCACGGGCGCGGAGATCGAGAGCGCGGCGATCACTGCCGACGCCGTTGTTGTCGCAACCGGCGCCTGGACGAATCGGTTGCTCGAGCCACTTGGCTTGTCGCTGGCGGTCGAACCGCAACGGGGCCAGATCCTGCATCTATCGCTGCCGGAGGGAGACACTTCTTCCTGGGTGATCCTCGGTGGGTTCAGCGACCAGTACATGCTCACCTTCGGTCCGAACCGAATCGTGGCCGGCGCGACG
>CADCWJ010000797.1 GCA_902806365.1 uncultured Thermomicrobiales bacterium | reverse complement strand
CACCCGGCGCAACGGGGAAGAGGTTTTGATCCACGAGTGCCTGGGATGCGGAAAACGCGATCCCAACCGGATCGCCGCCGACGACAACCCGGTGCTCCTGCTCGAGATCCCGCTTATCGATCCGGACGACCCATCGCGACTCGACGGCGCTCTGGCCAACAACTGATTTCCCGGGGTCGTCCCGGGAGCCTTCACGTTCGTCATTCGTAGGGGCGGACGAGCGGACATCGATGCGAGCCTTTGCCGAGGCAACTTGTCCGCGGTCGCCTGCACTGAGCTTGCCGAATGTGTCCGCCGGTTGCTACGTCAGCGGCTACCTCGGCCGCATGCCATTCCTACCCCAGCTCGCCGCGCTTCCGCAGATAGCGATGCAACCCCAGCGCGCCCATAAACGCGGGGTTCGCCAGCTCCAGTCTTCGCATCGTCGCGTCATTTGACATCCGACCATCGCTCTTGCCCGCGTACGCCAGCAGCCGCTCCGTCAGGAGCGTCGTATCGCTCTCGGCGGTCAGCGTCTCGCGGGCGATCCGCGTCACGTCGTCCAGCGCTCGCTCCAGCCGGTCGAAATGCGCGTCGACATCGGGGAAGACCCCAAAGTGGCTCAGGGCAAGGCGAGCGGGGCGGACGTCCCGCATCACCCTGACGCTCGATCGCCAGGCATCCCGGTCGAACTCGGGCGGCGGTGTCGGCGGCGAGACGAATCCTGTGCCCTGGATGCGGACCCCGCCCACATCACCGCTGAAGAGCGTGCCGCTCGATTCGTCGAAGAGCGCCGCATGATGGGCGGCGTGCCCGGGAGTGAAGAGCACGCGAAGGTGACGCCCTCCGGCACGAACCGTCTCACCATCCTTCAGGACGTCCACCCGGTCGTCCGGCACGGGGATGATGCTCCCCCACAGCTCATCCATCCGGTCGCCGTAGATCCGGGTTGCGCTTGCGACGAGCCGCGTCGGGTCGACCAGATGGGGAAGCCCGACCGGATGGACGCTAAGCCGCGCATCTGGACAATCGCGCAGGATGCTTCCCGCGGCACCAGCATGATCGAAATGGATGTGCGTCACGATAATCCGGGAGAGATCGCGGAGGCGATATCCCAGCGCCCCGATGCCCGCCTCAAGGGCGGACCGCGTGCTCGATGGTCCCGTCTCGATCAGCGCCAGCTCGTCGTCTCCCGCGAGGAGATAGGCGGCGATCACGCCATCGGTACCCATGAACCCAAGGTCGAGCGCGTGAATCCCGGTGAACACGGAGACCGGCTCGCCTTCCGGGCCCGGGGATTGGTTGCGCGTCGTCATCGCTCACCTGTCATTCGCCATGCCCGGCTCGACATCGCACGATTCGCCGACAGTTCCGAATCAGTACACCAAATCGCCTGTCGCGGCACAAGACATCCGGGGACGGGACAGGTTGTCGAAACACCCGTATCCTTACTACCATGTTGTTGCATACGACGCGTGCACACTGGTCCCCTGGCCACATTGTGGGTGGGACGATCAGGTGGTCAGGGGAGACGTGAGCCACATGGCGAGCACCGGGATCGAACGCAATGGATGATAACGAGGACATGCTGAGCGTGGGGGAGGCCGCGAAACGTCTCGAACGCTCGACCGAGCAGGTGCGTCGCTATCTCCGCGAAGGACGTCTGAATGGCCGCCGGATCGGGGGGCAATGGTTTATCGACCGGCCGGTCCTCGATGCGTTTGCGAACGCCGCGAAGAAGCAGCAGGGCTTCGTCAACCGCCTCCGGCGAGCCTCCGCGATTCGCCCGCTCGATGACGTGATCGGCATCGGCAGCGGTACGGATACCAATATCGCCGGCGGCAAGGCCCCGTACCGGGCCGCGTCCGCCCGCCGCCGCTGACCCTGAGCCCTTGGCGAGGCGATCGGTCTCGCGCACGTATCGAACAGGAGTCCCCAGGTGGACCCAGACCACACGTCCGGCGGCAACTCCGGTCACACCGAGTTCGTCGAGCAGGTCGTCGAGACCGAAAGTGCGGCCCTTGTCGCGTTCGTCGATTCGTCGGCGATCGTCGCGCTGGTTGACGCCAACGACGCCAGCCACGAAGCAGCCACGGCGGCCTATGCGGAACTCGTTGAGCATGGATACCGCCTCTTCACTACGAACCACGTCGTCGGCGAAACCGTCGATCTGCTCACCGTCGGGCTGGGCCCGGACATCGGACGGCGATGGCTGCGCGATCACCGCCTCCCCGTCTACCATGCCGACGAGCACGATGAGCATCGTGCCCGTGCCCTGGTCATCAGCTCCCGCAGTGAACGGGGGCTTTCGTTCATCGACGCGATCAGCCTGGTCGTGATGGAACGTTTCAGCGTCGCCGATGCGTTCGCCGTCGATCCCACCTTTCTTTCCGACTCTCCCTGAGACCTTCGACGAGGAACGCTTCCATGACGTCCAGCCGTGCGACATCCGCCCGCCCGTGCCCGGTATGTGGCGCGCGCAACAGTGGCCTGAGCCTGTTCTGCGCCGAATGCGGCTCGGCGCTCAATGGCTCGCCGGAGTACCACTCGCTCGAACCCACGGCCACGTCCGAGACCGACTCGCAGCAAACACAGGCGTTCACGCCAGCCTCGCGCGACACACTGACCGCGGACCGCGATCTTTCGCAGCCACCGCAAAGGACCGCGTACCTGGCAACCCCGAGCACCGGCCCGTACCAATGGACCCCTGGCAGATCACCCGGCGCTGGCACGACGTCCGTCGTCTTCACGACCGACCGCGAGGGCGGGACGCGGGGCTTTGTTCTCGGCGTGGTGGCGATGGCCCTGATCGCAATCCTGCTCGCTCTCTACGTCTGGGCGGGCGTCCTCAGCGACAGCGCGCGTGACAGCATCAGCGGCTGGTTCGACATCATCGGCGGCTCCGGCGGCTAGGGACTCCAGTCACGGCGTTTCGGCCGCCATTCCAGACACATTCCGGATTGATCCCCTCCATGCGAGCGAGGATGCGTCGGCGACGCGCCCGCGCAAGCACCGCGACCTGGAATACACCGCGATCGCGACAAGTCACCGCTGACGCAGAAGGGAGCGAGGACGGCCATGCAAGCATCCGAAGTCCGGCGCGCGGTTGAGGCCGGCGCATCGACTGCCTCCGAACTGGGCCTTCACGTCGACGACGCGGTCGTCGTTCACAACTCGGACCGGATCGCGGTGCGCCTGATCCCCTGCGATGTCCTCGCCCGGGTCGGGCCGATGGCACACCATGCCAGTTTTCAGTTCGAGATGGAGGTTGCTCGCCGTCTGGCCGAAACCGATAGCCCGGTGGGGGAGCTTGAGCCCCGAGTGGAGCCACGTGTGCATCGGCGTGACGGTTTCGTCATCACGCTGTGGACCTACTACGCGCCTGCTGAACCTGCGGACATCGCGCCGGCCGACTATGCGCACGCACTCATGCGGCTCCATGCCTGCCTGCGCCAGATCGATCTGGAAGCACCGCGGTTCACCGATCACGTCGCCGGCAGGCAGCAGCTGGTTGCCGAGCGAGAGCGGACTCCAGAACTCCTCGACGCCGACCGCGAGCTCCTCAGCACCACGCTCGGTCACCTGGGCACCGCGATCGGCGATGGGGCTACCGGCGAGCAGTTGTTGCACGGCGAGCCCCATCCCGGCAACGTGCTCGCTACGAGGAGAGGACCGCTCTTCATAGACCTGGCGACGTCTTGCCGTGGGCCGGTCGAGTACGACCTCGCGTTCGTCCCCGACGACGTTCGGGGCCACTATCCGGGAGCGAATCCACACCTCATTCACCAATGCCACGCCCTCATGTGGGCGATGTTCGCGGCCCAACGCTGGAGCCGGGACGACCAACTGCCCAACCGGAGCTACTGGAGAATCGAGGGCTTCAACCGGCTTCGGGCGGCACTCGATCGCGGGGGATTGGCCTGGGGTTGACCCGGTTCTCCCCGCTGCATGACTGAACGGGAGCACCAGAAGATTTGCTTGGGCGGTGGAGAGTCGCCTCCCCGGCATCGATGAGGGAGGGAGAGAAGTGATGCGGGCCGATCGGCACGCAGTCCTGGCGCGCTGGCACCCGGCCCCATGCCAGGTACGGGATAGACTGCACCAGCACCAGCACCGGGACCACGCGAGCGGACGCAGGCCCGCCTGAAGCGAGAAGGTGGACGCCTTCCCCGCCGGTCCGGCCAGGCGTATCGGGGGACCAACCGCCGCTGCCAGACCAGGCATCGGGCCGATGTGGCCGCCTCGACCGCTGGACCCGCCGCCGCGTTCGTTCAGATCGCGAAGTCACGACGCGTGAACACCAGCAGGCCAGCGATCACCCCGGCCATCCCGACACTTCCCAGTACCGCCACGTTGACGAGAGGTATCCAGCCATCGACAAGGGCCGCGACCGGATCGAAGTACCGGAAGATCGAGAACGGACCGAACGGCTCCAGCGGCTCCCACAGTTCAGCGAAATAGTCGATGAAGTAGAGGATGACCAGCACCCCGGTCGCCCAGCCGACGACCCGCCCGGTCGTGTTCGAGGCCGCCGACGCGCCGAGCACCAACCCCCCGATCGCCCACGCCAGCAGCCAGGAGGCGCCGACCACCGCCAGGTACGCCCTGATCGGTAGGTCGGTCGGCGCGTCCGCGATGAGGAACCCGAGCCAGGTGCCGATCGCCCCGGCCACTCCAAGCACCAGCGCAATCGCGACGAGATCGAGCACCCGCGCCAAGTAGATGACGGTCCGGGACACCGGGCGGGACAGCGTCAGCGCAAGGATTCCGGATTCGACCTCGCCCGCAAGCGTCCGCGCTCCGAACCCGACCACCGCCGAGGAGAGCAACACGAAATAGACCGGGTGGGTGTAGCCGAGCGCGACGAAGCCGGCAAACCCGGCTTCGATGAAGAAGTCGGGACTGACCTGGGAGACCGCGCGCATTCCCGGCGGAAGCTGGTCGAACAGGTCCTGAACCGCGTCGGTGCCGCCGATCGACGTCCCGATCGCCGGGTTGATCAGCTCGAACAGCGCGATCCCGAACAGCAGCATCAGCGTGCCACCCAGTCCCCGCCGGATCAGGCGTCCGGAGATCCGAAGCATGGTCATTGTTGGCTGGCACCGGTGGGAACAGAGTCGGAGTGCGGCACATCCCCGGCGGTTCTGTAGTAGCTGAAGAAGACGTCCTGAAGCTGTGGCTCGCGGATCGTCAACGACTCGATCTCGACCTGCGCGAGCCATCGAATCAGCGTGTTGATGTCATCGGCAATACGGAT
>CADCWJ010000796.1 GCA_902806365.1 uncultured Thermomicrobiales bacterium | reverse complement strand
TACCCGGGGGGCCCACCAGCAGCACACCGCGCGGCAAACGGGCGCCCAGCGCATGATATTTGGCCGGGTTACGGAGGAAGTCGACGACCTCCATTAGCTCCTGCTTGGCCTCGTCTTCGCCGGCCACATCCGCGAAGGTAACCTGGGGCCGCTCGGGATCATTCTGTCGCGCCTTGCTGCGGCCGAATCCGAAGACGTTTTGCTGCCCTCGGCTCATCTGCCGACCCATCAGCACGATCAAGCCAAGAAAGAGCAGGAACGGAAGGAAACTGAAGAGAAGACTCGTCCAGACCGATCCGGAGGAGGTCCGGCCTTCGATCTGCACGCCAGCCGATTCAAGCGAGCCAAGCAAGGTCGGGTTGTCAACGCCTTGGGGAAGGGTTGCCCGGATCCGGTCGCCAGTCTCGATGTTCGCGTTGCCAGCCGGAGCCTGGGGATCGATACGCTCCGCCTCGGTGTCCCACTTGATCTCGTTGTTGAGGTCCAGCGTAATCTGGGTCTCACCCAACGTCGCCTTGCTGACGTTGCCAGCCGCGATCTGCTCCGTCACTGCGCTGTAGTTGACGGTCACCGTGTCTTCCGGTTCACTGGGACCGAAGAACTCCCAGATGTACCAGCCGACGAGCGCGATGATCAATGATGCGACCACCCACGTCGGAATCCGGGGCGTGCGACGCTGAGGCTCCTTGGAGCCCCCGCCGCCGCCTTTCGGTGCGGGCTTCCGGTTCTTGTCCTGGTCCGGGCGCATGAGGGGAAACTGGGGTTTCTTGGGATCCGGCTGTGACATTGCTGACAGGTCTCTCTAGCTTGCGGTGGAGCATATCGCCAAACGCCTGCGTCCGAATGCCAATTGGCCCAGTAGCAGGAGCACCACAGGTTGATTGTTGTAGCTTAGCCGAACGGTGGCGAAACATACACTCCAGATAATGAGTGCACACCTGTATTTACGGCTAGCCCGGCCGCGTGGATTCCCCTGCTCGCTTCCGTCCCGTCGATCAGGTGGAGACGCCAATATGCCCGCCATTGGCGAACAGCGCGCGCCGGTGAGACAGGGCCAGCCCGAGAATGGTCGTGCACGTCGTGCCCGCCATGGCCACGGCCGACCGGGTCGGCACCATGTCGGTGACGACGATCGAAAGGCCGGCGCGGGCGACCGCATGGATCAGCGGTGCGTCGACGACTCCCCGCATGACGAGCAGCGACGAAGTCAGGTCCATGTTGCCGCGAAGCGCCCAGCCGACGATCTTGGTCGCGGCGGCCTCGGGCGTGAGATCACGCGCGACGCAGACGATCTCGTCTCCGGTCACGAGGGCGGCATGAACGAAGCCGAAGCGACTGCCATCCACATCGAATCGCCCGTACACTCGCTCGCACACCATCAGAAGGTCGAGGTCTTCAATAAAGGACACTGCCCGCGGCGAACGGCCGGACAGCGCATCGCCGTGCGACAACTGGACTGCCCGATCGCCGTCATCGATCCAGCCGATTGCTTCGTAGCGGCGCCGGTCAAGATCGGCACCGCTCTCGACCATGATCGAAACGCCGTTACGGGTGGACGAGATCCTGCCCAACTCGGACGGCATGGCGAAGAACTTGTTGGCAAAGGCCCAACCGACGGCGTATTCGACCATGGCCTCGGGAACGCATGACGGCGACCCGGCGAGGCAACCATTGATGTCGATCCGGATACGGCGTACCTCTGGCAGGTGGCGGCACACCCTCGCCGCAGCCAGCGTAGGGATCAGCGACCGGCCCGCTGGATTCGACTCATCTACCGCAATATTGAGCGTTGTATCCCAGGGCAGCGTCGCGGAGTCGGACGCTGGGCCTTTCCGGTGTCGTACCAGTGGCTCGTGCACGGTCGTTGTCCCGTCGTTTCCAGGCGATGGCTCCGATCCACTCCCGCCGAGCGGCCCGACCCACGTTGGCTCGTACGGAAAAGATTATAGCGTACGTACACTACTGCTCCGATTGGGCGGCAGGCGTGACCAGTTTCCACCAGGCCGGAACGGCGTAGGCATCTGCCTCGCCGTGCGCGTAGCCTTGCCATTCGACCCTGCGGGATCGGCGCAGGGCAGCCGGGATGACCTGCCCGTGCAACACCATCTTGCTCGGTCGCTCCTGCTCGCCCCAACGCGCCAGCGCCTCGTGATACGCGATCGCCGCGGGCTTGACCGACAGTATGAGGTCGATGAACTCGGTCGTCGTGAACTCGTCACCTTCGAGCTGGCCAAGCAACTCGTCGATCACGGGAAACAGTGCGTCGGTAAGCTGATCGACGGTTACACCCGATGGACCGGTATCGTGATTGCGTCGCGCCACGTCGTTGCCCCCTCTGTCCCGGTCTATGCGTCCGGGTCGCCCGCTCCCCGATCTCCTCGCCGCAAGGCGACGTACGATTCGTAGCGCGGCGCCGATATGTCGCCTCGTTGGACCGCATCCCGAACCGCGCAATCCGGCTCGTGAACGTGGGTGCAATCCTGATAGAAGCACCCGGCGAGGAATCGGCGGAACTCGCGGAAGGCCCAGGGCAGGCGTTCACCCGGCACCGCA
The DNA here is from genome assembly GCA_902806365.1 of uncultured Thermomicrobiales bacterium. Taxonomy (GTDB): domain Bacteria; phylum Chloroflexota; class Chloroflexia; order Thermomicrobiales; family UBA6265; genus CADCWJ01. The sequence continues at coordinate 1,942 of CADCWJ010000796.1, read as the reverse complement.
TGCATGGCGAGCGAGCGGATGCCGGGCGTATCCGCCACGAACGTGTCATCGCCAAGCCGGTGAATCTGGGAGCCGATCGTGGTGTGGCGGCCCTTTCCGGTTGCGCCCGAGACATGGCTGACATCCCGAAGATGTTGCGGATCGAGGGCATTGAGCAGGCTGGATTTTCCGACACCTGACGGCCCGGCCATAACCGTGATCCTTCCCTCGATGGCCGTTTTCAGCTCATCGATTCCCAGCCCGCTTCGGATGCTGACGTAGTGGACGGGGTACACCCGCTCGTACACTCCGAAACGATCCCTGGCGAGCGTGTCCGCATCCTCGAGGTCCAGCTTGGTGACGATGATCCGGATCGGGATCTCCTGCAATTCGGCCAGAACGATAAACCGGTCCAGCATCCGGACATGAGGTTCGGGCTCTTTGACCGCGAACACGAACCCCACCTGGTCCGGATTGGCGAGCACGACCTGCTCGGTGTCGCGCGTGTTCCGGGCGGTGCGAACCAGAGCACGATCACGCGGATCGACCGCCTCGATCGCGCCCTCATCGTCCGGGAGTCGCGTCACCCACACCCGATCGCCAACGGCAACGATATCGGTCCGGCGGCGATTGCGCTTCAGGCTCCCCCGCATGGAAGCGATCAACGTTTCGCCCGATCCGTAGAGCGATACCTCGTACCAAAGACCATGGGCCCTGGTCACGATCCCGTGGCACGCATCGACCGGCGGCACGGCTGCCGGACTGGAGTCGTTCGGGGTGATCGCCTGCCGGTCTTGAAAGCGGGCTTGTCGCTGTCTTGGTCGCAAGATGCTCGCCTGATCCTTCGTTCCAGCCCCGGTTGACGGCCACGACTACCCTGCACCGGAAAGGGGAATGGGCCGGGGCAAACCACACGCGCCGGTGGCGGCTGATGCTTCAAGTATGCACCGTTGTCGTGGCTCCTGGTGTGGAGAATCCGACCCCGGCAGGGGCGAACCTGCCCGCCTTGACAGCGTGCGCCCAGACGCTATGCTTACCTTATGGAAGCGACGTGCGGTCGTACCCATTCACTCTTCAGCCCAGTACACTCGGAGGCTTCTCACATGATTACGATGACCACGGATGCGGTGACCCAATTGAAGGGCTTCCTGGCCGAGCAGGGAACGCCCGATCATGCGCTTCGCGTGTTTGTGTCGCCCGGTGGCTGTTCCGGGCTGCAGTATGGAATGACCATCGACGAAGAGTCAGACGAAGGCGATGAGATCATCCAGACCGAAGGCGTGCGTGTGCTGGTGGACAATTTCAGCGCCATGTACCTCCAGGGCGCCGAGATCGATTTCGTCAATTCGCTGATGGGTGGCGGGTTCACCGTCCGCAATCCCAATGCGGTTGCCGGCTGTGCCTGCGGGCACTCCTTCGACGCGGGAGAGAACGCTCCGACTGCCCAGGGCTGCGGTTGCGGGTAACATCGAGAGCGGGAACGTGCTGTGGCGAGGGGCGGCCTGCCGATCGGCTGCCCCATGTCCCGCGGCGCTCACCGCAAAAAGGCCGAAGTCCGTTAGTTAACTACTTCACAATCTATTGATGCTCTGCTATAATAGGATGCTTGGGAAATGGGTTCGCTGGGCATGAGCGAACGGGCACCCTGTTTCCGCTTGCCGGAATGGTTCGCCGCAATGTGCCGTACCGCCAGGTGCGGCGCCTCGAACCAGTCACGAACGATTGTTGCACTTACAAGCAATTAGAAGCGACGCCTTTGTGGGCCTCGCGCTCGCCATGGCATTTGTCCCACCCCTATTCGGGTGCATTCAGGATTGCAAGGAGACCGTCCAACGATGAGTGAGTCGATGGGAAGTTACGATGTCGCCAAGATCGACCAGTTGGTCAGCGACAACATCAATAATGACGATAAGGTTGAAGTTCCCGAAGAGATCAAGACCCAGATGGCGGATGAACTGGAGCC
>CADCWJ010000795.1 GCA_902806365.1 uncultured Thermomicrobiales bacterium | reverse complement strand
GGGCCCGGCGTGGCCCCATCATACACCTGTCCTGACCTGAGGTTGGACGCCTCCACGGATCTCGATCGCCATCACGCATTTCCCTGGAGACACCCAGGTCGAACAGCCTGGCCGCATGACGACGCTGCCTTCCGGCCCGGATGCGGCACATGGTGGAGCCACGGCAAGTTCGTCTCGCGAGTGGCTCGTCACGGCCGATCCTGCCTCCGAGGGCGCTGTCCCACCACAATCGGTTCACCGTATCTGTTCCGAGACCCCTGACCCGGTCGATCGGCCAGGCCGGATGCCTCATCGCCACCACGTACACTTCCACGGCACGACCGCCGAGGCGGTGCCCGCCGGGTACCACAGCTGCACGCAGTGTCATCCGGATGAAGGGAAACTCGGGCCGTGGAGGTCGACATCAACGAGGACAGCAGCGCGCCGGTCACGGATACGGCAGCGCATCGAGCGGCGCACCGCGCACTGACCCCGTCCGATGTAGTAGCCCACCCCTTTGGGCTCTCGACCGGCGGGATGGGGCTGCTGCTCGGTTTGCTCGGTGTGCTCACCTTCTCCTTTACCCTGCCCCTGACCCGCGTCGCCGCCCCCGATCTGGGCGGGAGCTTCGTCGGGATGGGCCGCGCCCTGCTCGCCGCCGCCCTCGCGATCGGGGTGCTCGTGGCGCGGCGCGAGCGCCTGCCCGAAAGGCGCCACTGGCGCGGGATCGTGCTCGTCGCGCTGGGCACCGTGTTCGGCTTCGGGCTCTTCTCCTCGATCGCGATGCAGACCGTGCCGGCCGCACATGGTGTGGTCGTCGTCGGCTTGCTCCCGGCGGCGACGGCGGTGATGGCCGTGGTCCGCGCCGGCGAGCGCCCGAAGCTCCCGTTCTGGATCGCCTGCGCGGCCGGTGTCATTGCCGTCCTCGTCTTCGCGATCGCCCAGGGTGCGGGCGCGCTGCAGGTCGAGGACGGCTGGCTGCTGGCGGCGGTCGCGATGGGCGCGCTCGGGTACGCCGAAGGTGGGCGGTTGTCACGCGAGCTCGGTGGCTGGCGCGTGATCTCCTGGGCGCTCGTCTTTTCGGCGCCGTTCCTGGTCGCGATCGTCGGCGCGATGCTCATGCGCGACGGAGTGCCCGAAGGGGACGCCGCCAGCTGGTGGAGCTTCCTTTACCTCGCCGCGTTCAGCATGTATCTCGGCTTCTTCCCCTGGTACCGGGGGCTAGCCCTGGGCGGGGTCGCCCGGGTCGGACAGATTCAGCTCGTGCAGCCGGTGTTCAGCCTGGTCTGGGCGGCGCTCCTGCTGGGCGAGCACATCTCGACCGGCACGGCGCTCGCCTCGCTGCTGGTGATCGCCTCCGCCGCCCTCACCCGCTGGACCCGCTCCACCTGACACCGATCGAGGCGCATCACCGATCGATGATCTCTGCGACGATGGTCTGTATACGGTGAACCGTCTCGACGTCCACCTGACCTCGCCGTCTCACAAATCGTCGGATGCTGGCAGATCGCGTCTGGTCGCACAGGGCGAATGACTGTTTGGTCAAACCACCCTCTGGTGGGGCGATTGGCCAGTGCAGGCGAACCCGTCGATCAGTGCCGGTCACAGGAACAACGACGCAAAGTTCATTTGGCGCCTGATTGAACGAATCGTTCGACACAACGATGGCAGGCCGGACTCCGCCTTGTTCACGGCCAACAGTCGGGTCGAAGTTCACATCCCAGACGTCACCCGTCCTGGGTTCTGGCAATTTCCGCACGGATTGCCTCTTCCTCCTCTGGCGAATAGTAGGGATCCTCGTTTTCGAGCCCGTCGTTCGATAGCGAGTCCCACAGCGCTACTTCGTCCTGGTACTCTTTCCAGGCGACCGGATCGGCCCGCAGGCGCGCGTAGTCTTCATGCACACCCTTCCAGAACTTGTCCTTCTCGTACTTCGCGACCGCATCCCCGATCACGTCACCGATTGGCCGGTGCTCGGATTTGGCGAGGTCCCGAAGGGTGTCATGAAGTTTCTTGTCGACCCGGACGGTTGCCATCTCGCGCTCCTTGCCGAACGGCTGAAGACTCCGTGACGTGCTTACGCCAATATCGTTGTCGCACTTTTCGTATACACTTGTGTGTACTGAATAGTATACGCCTTGGGCGCCGCGTTCTGCGCAGGACCGCCGCACGACTCATTCCGCCTGTGGGTACAGCATGCGTAGTCCATGCAGGTAGGTCAGCGCAATCCCTTCGGAACCGTGACGTTCACCGGAATAGATTTCGCTGGTAAGCGTGAAACCAGGGTAGTTGCCCTGCT
>CADCWJ010000794.1 GCA_902806365.1 uncultured Thermomicrobiales bacterium | reverse complement strand
TTGGCTTGCCGTTCGAATGCTTGACCACGAGGTTGAGCTCCCTTCGGACACCGAGGTGTCCCGCACTGGTGGTCATGGAACATCTCCATGACGTTCTGCACGCTTCTCAAGTGCGATGGCGACAGCGTCGCCGGCCGGAACTGGACTACAACTGGCGTCGATCAGGGCTTCACCGTCACGACGGGGCAGCGCTCAGGCCCTCCTTCTCGATACCGTGTACTCCGGAGCCATGCGGATATGGCATGGAGTTCCCCGGGGCTCAGGCGTTCAAGCGATTCTGTACCGTGATGTGAATCGATTCTATCAGCTTCTGGCGGGAGATGCTATATCATATATCTCCCCGTTGCAGGATCGAATGCACGTCCCGCGGAGACGTTAGACGGGCTTGGCGGCCGGTAGCGGCGGGACCTCCACCGATCCGCCATCGCTCCAGGTCACGCGCACGGCACCATGGTCGTCCCAGTCGCAGACACTGAGGTCGCGCTGGCCGTCCCGGGCAGCACCGATCGAGATGAGGCAGGTCGCCTGGTGGACCGGCCGCACTCGCTCGATGGTCAGCAACGGCAGAACGTATCGTCCGGAGACGCTGTTTAGCGACCCATCTCCGTGCCACGTTGCCGGAATGTCCGCCGCTGAATACCCGTCGATCGCCACGATCTCGACGTGCTGGCCGCCTACTTCCGCCGACGAGCTTAGGGGGGCCGCGGTAGCTCTCGCGGTCGGGATTGCGCCGGGCGGAAATCCGAGTGGAAACGCTCCTTCGACGGCGCCCACCGGCGGCGCTCCTTCGGCGAGACGGATGCGGTGGGCGCGGAGATGTCGAGCGCCGTCGAGCACGATCACCGTCTCGATTTCATGCTCAAACCCACTCAGCGTCTGCCGGTAACGCATCCGCAGCCACCCATCGTCACCCACCGCCGAGGCATCGACGGCGCCCTTGTGCCCGATTTCCCCGGCACACGTGAGGCAGAGCATGCTGTCGGGGGATGGGTGAGCACCAGTCAACCCGACATTAAAGGGCGCCGCTGTCGCATAGACGTACTTTCCATACTTCGCGGGGCTGCCCTGGCTCCTCGCGCTGAACCGCTGGACCGCGCCAGACGCCCGGTCTCCGGCGAGGATCCAGCCTGGCTCGGGTAGCACCCGTACAAAATCGCCACGCTCGACCGGCAGCGGCTCTTCATCGACAGTCCAGAACG
>CADCWJ010000793.1 GCA_902806365.1 uncultured Thermomicrobiales bacterium | reverse complement strand
GTCGAGGCGCCGTCGCCGTTGTCGTGGAGCCAAGCGATGCCGGAGACGCCGGAGTCGTTGAGTTCTCGGAGGCCGATGAAGAGGTCTCCGTTCGCGTCCGGCATGCCGCCGATCGCCCCGCAGGCGATGTAGACATCGATCTCTTCGGCGCTGAGGTGGACGTTGATCGCGTGCTCCGCCGCGAGGATGTCGCTGAGCGGCAGCTGCACGTTCGTGGTGCTATGGCCGCCCTCGATCGCCATGGTTGATCCGGATGTCGTCCCAGCCACGGGCGACGCCATCGCGACATCCGGCGATGCCATGGCGGCATCCGGCGACGCCATGGCGGGGTCGGGCGTTGCGGGAGAGTCCATGTCCGCCATCTCCGTCCCCAGGAAGGCGACGTCGGCGAGGGGAACAAGCGGGTTCGGGTCGAGGGTTTCGCAGTTCCCGACGTGGATGTGGGCCGGATGGAGCGAGCCCATGGCCGCCGGTTGATCTGCGACCGGCGTCGCCTCCTGCGCCAACCCGGACGCGCCGCCGGAGGCGACGACTCCAAGCATGGCCAACCCTGCCCCGAATCCGAACCATCGTCGCCGCGCTGTCGTCATGGCGCTTCCCTCCTCAGGTACATCCAGGGTCCGTCCAGAGCGGCCAAACCCCGGACGAGCCGTCGCGAGCCCCGCAGTTGTCAGGGACCTTGCGAATGTATGCCAAGATGCGTGCCACGCGTTTTGCCGGATTGTCGCGTTTGTACGTTGTCTGGCTCCGACTCGTGCGGAATCACCATTCCCCGATCGCGTTTGCGGCATGGCTCACCCGCGATACCGCGCCCGACCGATCGAGCGTGATCGCGACGAGGTCGATCCGCCAGACCGGATCGCCAACACCGGGATGCATGGCGATGTACTGAGCCGCCGCCCGCAACAGGCGCCGGGACTGGGCGACCGAGACACCCTCCTCCGCGCTCCCCATCCCGTCCCCCCGGCGTGTCTTGACCTCGACGAAGACGAGCTCGTCGCCATCTCGCATCACCAGATCCAGCTCACCGGATGGGCAGCGCCAGTTGGATTCGAGGTAGTCGAGCCCCCTGGTCTCCAGGTATCGCCGGGCGTGCCCCTCGCCCGCGGTTCCGAGCAGGCGGCGTGGCGTGGCGGTCACGAGGATGACGCCTCGCTATCGGGACGAAGGAGCGCGAACGAGCGGCGGTGGATCGGGCCGGGGCCGTGTCGCCGCAGGGCCTCGAGGTG
>CADCWJ010000792.1 GCA_902806365.1 uncultured Thermomicrobiales bacterium | reverse complement strand
GCACGAACCACATCATGCCGCGTCCGCCCATCAGGAGTGCCCCACCCGAATGCGCGCCCGAGCCGAAACGAGCGAACCAGGCCACTACCGGATTCCCGAACCAGCCCTTGCCGCCTTTATCGAAACCGCTTTCGGTGCCGCCGGGCTGACCCCGGAGGAGGCCGCGACGGCGGCGCGGGCCCTGGTGATCGCCGACCTGCGTGGCGTCGAATCGCACGGCGTGGCCCGGCTTCCCGGATTCCTGCGACGCCTCGGCGAAGGGCTGATCGATCCACACGCCCGCCTAACGGTCGACCGAGAGGGGCCGTCCACGCTTGCCCTGTGCGCCAACAACGGGCTTGGCTTGATCGTCGCGGGGGAGGCGATGGATCGCTGCATCGCCAAGGCTGAGGCAACCGGGATCTGCGCCACGACCGTGCGGCAGAGCAACCATTTCGGGATCGCAGGGACCTGGGCGGCGATGGCCGCGGAGCGGGGAATGGGTGGGATGGCGATGACCAACGCCTCCCGGCTCGTCGTCCCGACGTTCGCCAAGGGACCGATGCTGGGGACCAACCCGCTTGCCTTCGCGGTGCCGACCGGTTCGGGCCGGCCGCTCGTGCTCGACATGTCGACCAGTACCGTCGCCTGGGGCAAGATCGAGATCGCGCGGCGGGCAGGTCTTCCGATTCCCGAAGGTTGGGCCTTCGACATCGATGGGCGCCCAACCACCGAGGCCGCCGAGGTCAAGGGGCTCGCGCCGCTGGGCGGGACACGAGTCAGCTCCGGTCACAAGGGATACGGGCTCTCGGTGATGGTCGATGTCCTCTGCGGACCCCTGTCCGGGAACGCCTGGAGCTTCGACATCGCGCCGTCGTTCTCGACCGGGATGTCCCCCGGCATCGGTCACTTCTTCATGGCCTGGCGGATCGACGCGTTTCGTGACGCGGACGAGTTCACCGCCGGGATCGACGCGATGCTGGATGCCCTGCGCTCGGCCCCCGTCGGTGAAGGCCAGCCGAGCGACCGGGTGCTGGTGCCGGGCGATCCCGAGGCCGAGGCGGAGGAGCGCAACCGGCGCCTCGGCATACCGGTCCGGCACGAGGTGATGGCCGAGCTGGAGGCTGCCGTCGAACCACTGGGGGTGCCATTCACCATCGGAGAGAGCCCTGCGTAGAGCAGGCCCATGTAAGCGGCATTGGTGGCCTTCCGGTGTCAGCATGGCACGGGCGCCGCCTTTCCGCCCGCCTGCGTGCGCGATCCTAGGCAGGGGTGATGATCCGACTTCGCGGGAGGCCACCGATAACGCTTACAGGGGCCTCCCCTACGGAATGGCCTGGTTGCTACGGGCCTTACACGCTCCAATGGGCGCTGTGGCGCTCGCGGGCGGCGGCAATGGCGGCCGTCGCGTCGAGCCCGATCACGCGGGTCGCCGGCATCGATTCCGCTCGCGGTCCGTACGGCTCCTCGACCGGGCTGATCCCGTCGAGCCCCTCGCAGAGGCCCTCGCCGATCGCCGCCGAGCAATAGGGCGCGTACACCTCGCTGTAGCCGCCCTCCTGGGCGATCACGAGGCGGCTCTCGCAGATCTCGTCGGCCAGATCCCGCACCTGCCGCGTCATTGCCCGGTACGCCGCCGTCGTGAGTGACATTCTCCCCAGCGGGTCCATCGCCGAGCCATCCTGCCCGGCGCTGACGATGATCAGGTCCGGCCCGTACTGGCGCAGGATCGGCAGGACGAGCCGCTCCATCACGGCGGCATAGGTCGCGTTGCCGCTCCCGGCCGGAAGGGGGATGTTCACGGTGTACCCCTCGCCTTGCTCGTCCCCGCCTTGATCGAGCGACCCCCACCCGATCGGGAACAGATCTTCCTGGTGGATCGAGATGAAGAGCACCGATGGATCGTGGACGAAGGCGTCCTGCGTCCCATTGCCGTGGTGGACATCCCAGTCGAGGATCGCGACCCGCGCGGCTCCATATCGCCGCTGCGCGTGCCGCGCGGCGACCGCGACGTTGTTGTAGACGCAGAATCCCATTCCGCGATCGCTCATCGCGTGATGCCCCGGTGGCCGAACGAGCGCGTAGGTGTGGTGGACCGCCCCCCGCATCACGGCGTCGACCGCCGCCACGACACCCCCCGCCGCCAGCCGGGCGATTCGCTCGCCGCCCGCTCCGATCGGCGCACCGGTTCCGGCGTCGCCGCCGTTACGGCTGATGTCGCGTACCCGCTGGATATATTCCGCCGTGTGGATCTGCCGCAGTGCGCCATCACCGATCAGCTCGGGCTCAATATTGAGCATCGCGTCGGAGAGCCCGAACAGATCGAGCAGATGCTTCGTGCGGCTGGCGATTCTGGCGCTGCTCGGATGCGGAACCGGCTCGGCAAAGGGGTACGGCTCGCGGTAGCCGATCAGGAACTGGCCTGGATTGTGAGTCAGGTACCGATGGTTGAAGACAAGCCCCACCCGGCGGGAGCGGCGAAGCGACGGCATGCGCGATGGTCCTTCCCTGCGGGTGACGACGTCGATGGAGTATGCCGCATGCCGCGCCGGCCGGACAAAATACGAGCGTGCTTCCCGCGGGAAGCACGCTCGTCGCCGTGGTTTGGCACTCTGGGATCAGGAGATGCCGAGCGCCATGTTGTCCATCACATCCCACATCCACATGAACGTTCCCCAGTCGTAGTACCGGAGTCCCCCGGTGCCCGGGTCGGAGAGGTAGACCCCGCTGTCGTCATAGCCATAGGCGACCATCACGTGCATGCCGGCGGTCACCTGGTAGCGCGTGCCGTCGGCGGTGTATTCGTAGACGCTCTGGTCGCCCCACATCCCGAGCCAGACGATGGTCGGATGCCCGGCGGCGATCTGCGCCGTCAGCGTGTCCCGGCCGTCGTAGGAGACGTCGCCATTGAATCCGTAGGCGTTGAGTGCCGGGACGAGGGCCTCGGCGTAGATGCCGTAATCGGTGGTGTTGCCCCACTCACCATTGATGTTGCCCCGGTAGCCCCAGTGCGGATTGGCCGAGGGGCCGATCTGGGCTTCGATCTCGTGCTCAGAGACCCAGTTGCCGAGAGTGCCGGTCGCGATCGCGACCGCGGCGTATTCGCAGCTCAGGCTGCGCTGCTGGCTGTACGTGAAGATGCCGGGGATGATGACCTCGCCCCCGGTGGCTGCCGCCTGGACCTCGGCCGCCGCACCACTCTCCACCGTGGTGTCCGCCACGGTCGACACGCTGCCGCTGAAGTCGATCGATTCGGAGGCACCCGAGCAGGCTCCTCCGTCGGTGATGAAGATCGAGACGCCG
>CADCWJ010000791.1 GCA_902806365.1 uncultured Thermomicrobiales bacterium | reverse complement strand
TCCCGGTGGCACGCAGGGGGACGGCGAGCGACGGGTATCAGTGCCTCAAAGTCACTACGTCGAATGTCGAAATAGTGCATTTATGCACGATCTGTGGTAAACGAGGCGATTGTGTGGTAGCGAAGCATTTGGAGCCAAGGATCCTGGCGGCAGCGGAAGGAGGGGAGTTACTGATCGGACGTCGAGACGCTCTGACGGCGGCGCCGAAATCGGTCTCCCAGCCCCACCTGGGCGTTGCTCTCGGCGTCCCGCCGCTGGGTGGTGGCGATATCCAGTTCTTCCTGGATTTGCTCGAGGCGAACGCGCACCCGTTGCTCGTGGAGATACCAGAGATCCCGATGAACGGATGCGTCGACCTGGCGCAGCTCCTCGATGTGGGCGTTGAGATCGGAGATCTTGTAGGCGAGCTCACGGTGCAGCTCGGCCGCCTCTTCGAGCCGCTCGTTGACCCGCTCCAGCCGTTCCTCGAACGTGAGTCGCATCTGCTCGAAGCGGGAATCGTTCTCCTGCCGCGCGTCGTCGAGCATGTCGATCAGGAGATCGTTCCGCTCGGTGAACTGGGATTGGAAGCGGGCCACTTCCTGCCGCATCTTGAGTTCACCCTCGCGCAGCTCTTCAAGCGTTGGATCGATATGGACGAGCCCGCGCCGGGTATCTTCGAGTGTGTCGTAGACATGCGCGAGGTCAGCGCGCAGCTCGTCGATGCGAGCGCTGAAGCCCTCCGCGACTTCGTGGACGCTCGCGGTGCGCCGACGGGCCTCCTGATCGACGATCTTGATCGCATCTTCGGCCCGGATGATGTCGCGACGAAACCCGTCGACCTCGGAGCGCACGGCGTCTATGCCGTCACGCAGGCCGTGGGTGATCGCGCCGGTCCGATCACCGAGTGCCGAGAGGTGCTCGATCATCGTCACCAGCTCGTCGAAGCGTTGCTGGTTCTGGCTCGTGTCGTCGACCTTCTTGCGGGACATGTCGAGCAGTTCGGTGACGTGCGCCTGAAGCGAGCGGATGGGACGGATGCCGTCGTCGATGCGGGTGTCGAGCTCGTCCACCATCTGACGCGTCCGGTTCTCGTCGAGCGCCCGAGCCTTGGCCGATTGCTGGGCCTCCTGCCGCGTTTGCTCCACGGACAGCCGTGTCTGGGCGACAAGGGCCTCCTGGTGCTTGGCGTGCTCTTCCTGCCGTGTCTGCCGGCTTGCCAGCTCTCTCAGCGCGGCACGCAGCTCGTCGACCTGGTTCTGGAGCGTGACCACCCGTGCGTCGTCGCGCCGGCGATCGTCGTTTTGACGTACGGCGGCGACCGCCGCCGTCGGCCCGGTGCCCGTTGCCTGCGGGAGGGGACCGGACTGGTTTGCCGGAGTCTTCAGGTCAAGCTGCTCGTTGGACATAAGATGCACCATTCTCGCGTTTCGGGGTGTCGAGCGAAGGGATCAGCCCAGTTGACCGCTGCGACTGTACACGGTGGCAGAGCGCAGGTGTCCGGACTATCCGTCGGAGTTTCGATATGTTGTCGTATACCGGGCATGCCCCGGCGACGCAGCATCGTTCCGCCGGTCAGGATACGGGATGGAGACGGTCGATGTCACTCCGTTCCGCCCTCCCGCCCTGCGGCGGCATCCAGCAACTCAATCGCATCGGCAACGCAGCGAGCCAGCGCGGGCGGGTCATATCCACCTTCGAGGACCAGGACGAGCCGGCCGTCACACAGGCGATCGGCCAGCTCGATCGCAACGCGGTTGAACGCCTTGAATCCTGCTTCCGAGACGTTCATCCCGCCCAACGGATCATGGACGTGGGCGTCGTACCCGGCCGACACAAGCAGCAGGTCCGGCGCGAACGCGTCGATCGCCGGCACGACGACGCTCCGGATCTGATGCAGATAGGTGGTATCGCCGCTCCCGGCGAGCAAAGGGATGTTGAGGGTGAAACCCGTTCCCGCCCCGGCCCCTCTCTCAAAGGAGGCTCCCGTCCCGGGATAGAACGGGGCGCGATGGAGTGAGACAAAGAGCACATCGTCACGCTCGTAGAACGCGTCCTGGGTGCCGTTGCCGTGGTGAACGTCCCAATCGAGGATGGCGACCCGGCGAAGACCACGGTGCAGCGCGTGAGCCGCCGCGATAGCGACGGAGTTGAGCAGGCAAAAGCCCATCGACCGCGATGGAGTCGCGTGGTGACCCGGCGGCCGGGCAACGACGAATGCCTGGCGGGACGGTCCCTCGATCACGGCGTCGATGGCGGCGATCGCGGCACCGGCGGCGAGCCGGGCGACATCGAACGACTCGGGGCCGACCATGGTATCGGCCCCGATCCAGCCGGTGTTCCCTCTGGATGCCTCCAGGTTGGCGATCAGGAGCGGATCATGGATGCGGGTAATGGCTTCCGGCGGAGCGTGCGTAAACGCGGCTTCGGGCCGGTGCGAGAGCAGACCGCGGGCGCCTACCTCGGCCTCGATGGCAGCCATCAGCGACGGGTTCTCCGGATGTCTTCCGGTGCGGTGCCCCTGGAATGCCGGCGAGTGGAAGAGGACGGCGCGGGGTGAGTCTGCATCGGGCCCGGTCATGTCCCGCATGTTTCCCACCCGCCGTGCGCACGGCGAAGGATCAAGGGTTTGTCTCCGTTATATGGAAGGCTACGCACGAGCAGGGATTCTCCATCCACGGATCGGCGCGCGACCCGGCTCACGAGCCGGTGCGGCGGATGCGTCCTGCAATGGAGGAGCGGGGAGTGGACGCGCGCTTCGGCGTAGCGGGGGGGTGAAGGTGGCGGATCGGCGTGACGTTCGGCTGGGGCCGAGGCATCCCTCGTGGCGCACCCGCCTCACGGATGGGCGTGACCGTTGTGCCGGTCACTGGCCCGGTGCCGTCCGTGGACGTGGCCGGAGCGCGGCGAATGAAGCTGGCCGGGCCCATCCAGCCATAGATCAGTGCGCCCGCAACAGGGAGGCAGAGGATCACCAGCCCCCACGACACCTTATTGCCGCCGCGCACGCGAGGGCGCCGGATCAGGTCCCGCATCGCGTGGAACGCCAGGACGTACTGGGCGCACCCGAAGGCGGCGACCAGCGCCGCCAGTACTATCGTTTGCAGAGGCACGAGTTGCTGTCCATCATGCTCGCCGACGGCGTGTTTTTCGAAACCCGACCGTTCCCTCGTGCCTTACCCGACAAAAACAGGGTTACCGCGCGTCCGGGAGCGTTGATGACAGTATAGGTGGCTGCCTCGTAGTTCGCGATTGTACGTTCGCGGTCGTCATCACGGGGCGGCGCGAAGGAAATCGGCCGCGACGAAGCCGGATTCCTCGCTATCCACGACATCGACGGGGTACCAAGTGTAGCCATCGGCCGCGACGGGCTCGCCGGTGACGGTGAGCTCGGTGTCGATCGGGAGTTCGGTGACAATTGCCGCACTGGCGGAGGGTTCCGAGCGGAGATTTACCCGGTCCTCGATTGTGACCGCGGCGGTGCCGGGCTGGATCGCGACCGGGGTAGCTGTCGACGGATCCTGAACCGGGGCATCGACGCCTCCGCCGACGAACGCGACGTAGCGTGGCGAGCCGCCGACACGGGAAGGCAGGATCCGGATCAGGTCGGCCGTGGCGAACCCCTGAGGCTCGAATGCGGCCCAGCCCTCGCCTGA
>CADCWJ010000790.1 GCA_902806365.1 uncultured Thermomicrobiales bacterium | reverse complement strand
TGTCCAACCGCCTGTAGGTGATCGATGGCGGCTCTGGTCGTTCCGGCAGGAGTGGTCCCCACAGGCGATCCGGACACTGCCATGGCAGCTGCATCGGAGCGCGGAGACTGGGTCCTGTCGACTGAGGTTTGGGGCCGATTGCGGGGCTGTGCGGCACTCCGGAGATTACATGTCGATGCGACGCCCAAGTGTCCGCTCATCTCGCGCAAATGCATAGGGGCAGACCGCCGTGTCTGCCCAGGGTCGGCAGCACGCACGTTGTGGCAAGCGGCACCCTTGCAGGTCGACACGAACCGGACGCTTCGCCAACAGGCAGTTGCGCAGCCACTGAGCGGAAGAGGCCCATCAATGGCTTTGCCATTGTCTATGAGCTGACCACTACGGGATGGGACCGGCATAGAGGGTGGAAACCTCGAGCGCCCACGGGGATGCCCTCTTAAGAGATGGTGACACCCCGCCTGCCGTCGGATGTCCGGGCACTGGCGGCATCCTCGACCGGGACGGACACCATCGTTGGCACGTCTGGCATCAGGAGACGGGCAACGCCGTCCACCGGCCCCGCCTCGGCGCTCGTCATCATCCGGACCGATCCCGCGCCGACGCGATCTCCGAGCAACCCGTTCTGCCCCAATACCACTCGTGTTCGCGTCGCGATCGCCACTCCACTGTCGATCACCGGCACTCGCTCCCCGACGTAGGCTTCGATCTCGGCGCGCAGGAACGGGTAGTGCGTGCATCCGAGCACGACCACATCGACCCCTGCCTCGAGCATTGGATCGAGCAGCGGACGCAACGCCTCGATCACAGCCGGCCCAGACAGCGTGCCCGCCTCGACAAGCTCGACGAGTCCGGTTGCAGCGACAGTCCTCACTTCGATCCCATTGGCGTGGGTCTCGATCAGCCAGCGCAGCCGCTCACCAGCCACCGTGCGTGGTGTCGCCAACACCCCGATCCTGCCTGATCGGGTCAGTTTCACCGCTGGTTTGACAGCTGGCTCCAGGCCGATGAACGGGATGCGGGGAAACTCCGCCCGAAGGTGCTCGATCGCCATCGCGCTCGCCGTATTGCAGGCGACCACGATCGCCTTCGCCCCAAGGTCGATCAACAGCCGAGAGATCCGTTCCGACCGATCCTGGATCTCCTCCCGGCTGCGTATGCCGTAGGGACAGTAGGCATTGTCCGCGTAATAGAGCACATCTTCGGCGAGCAACAGCGATCGCATCTCGCGCAGGACACTGAGCCCGCCGAGACCCGAATCGAATACGCCAATCGGCCCTTGATCATTCACTCGTCGCGTCTTCGTCTTTCCGGCCCGTCACGGTCGGGCACTGCCGTGTTTCTCCTCTACCGGATCGGTGGGGCAGCACCGGCTGCCGCGCCTCGGTTCAGGATAGCCGACGGAATCAGATCCGGCCCTACCAGCTTCCAGGCATGGAGAAGACTCCAGCGCAGGCTGTGCCACCATTCACCGG
>CADCWJ010000789.1 GCA_902806365.1 uncultured Thermomicrobiales bacterium | reverse complement strand
CGCTTCAACGGCGTCTTCTGGCGCGGCGCCACTCGATCCCCAGGCGCAGACCGCCTCACGGGCGTACCGACCGGCCGGGACGCTCTCTTCGGCGACGACGAGGCGCAGATCGGATCCGGTCAGGTCACTGATGTCCGCGATGGCGGCCGGGTTGTCCGCCGGAGTGACGATCACCAGCCGGTTCCCGGCGAATGTCACCGCCTCGCCGCGGATCAGACCGCTCTCGACCGCCTGGGTCATGGTCGAGGTATTGGCCGTCGCCAGCACATCCGCCTCGGCCCCCTCCTGGAGATGGGTGACCAGGGCCTGTGAGCTGCCCGTCTCCACAATGATGTCGAGACCCTCGTTTTCGCTCTCAAGCGTTCCCTCGATCTCCGCGAAGGCATCGGTCAGCGAGGCGGCGGCAAACACCGTCAGCGTGCCGCCCTCGTCCGGGAACGAGGCGTCAGATGACGTGACCGGCGACGCTACGACAGGTGTTGCGGCGGGGGACGCCGATGAGGCGGATGCCGAGGTCGCGGGGTCGCACGCGAACTGTGCCGCCTGAACCGAGGAGGCGCCCGTTGCAACCGAGGCGATGGCGACAAGGATTTCGATGAGGACGCCCGGCAGAGGATTGATCGACGGGGCTGTGGCGGTCATGAGTTGTCATGCTCCCAAGCGAAAGGCGAACGTTCATGTCACAACGCGGTGCGACCTATTCAATGGTTGACTATGCCGTGCAGCCTACCGGAACACGGCTCGAATCGCAATCCGATTCGCACCGCGGGCGACGGCCGGGGTCGGGCATGACGGCGCGACTGCCACACCACCGGCCGGTCAGGAGGCACAATGAAGGCTGGCTCAGCGTCAGCCAACGGCCTGCCAATCCGGAGACAGGAATGCCCAACATCACCGAGTTTGCGCACGAGGATGACCCTGCCATGCGCGTGCTGCGCGCCGGAGACCTCGCCGAGGGCGGAGCGTGTGTGCTGCTGTGGGTGCAGCGCTCGCAACGCGCGCGGTCGAACCCGGCGGCCAACCTCGCGGTCGAGATCGCCACCGCCCGTGGGCTCCCGGTGGTCGCGGTCTTTTGCATGGTCCCGGCGTTTCCGGAGGCACGGCTCCGCCCCTATCACTTCATGGCCGAGGGCCTGGCCCAGCTTCCCGCTGGTTTCGCCGAACGGGGGATCGGCTGGAAACTGGTCGTCGGCGAGCCGCCGGTGGAGATCCCCGCTGTCGCTCGCGAGCTCGGGGCGGTGGCGGTCGTGACCGACATGAATCCACTCGCTATCGGCCGCGCCTGGCGGGCTGGTGTCGCCGACATGCTCGACGTGCCGATGGTGGAGGTCGATGGTGATGTGGTCGTGCCCTCGGCGCTCTTCGCGAAGGAGGAGTACGCGCCGCGGACGATCCGGGCCAAGCTCGGGAAGCACCTTGACCGCTACCTGGTCCGGATCCCGGATCCGGTGTCGCCGGTGGCATCCAATCTCCGTGAGGGGCCCGATCCGCTGGAAGTCATCAGGACCTTCGATCTGGACGCCTCGGTCGGTCCCGCGCCCTTCCTTCGCGGCGGCTCGGCGATTGCCCGGGAACGTCTCCGGGAGTTCATCGAGGAGCGCCTCGGCCGGTACGATCAGGATCGTTCCCGGGCAGACATCACCGCCGGCACGAGCCTTTCGCCCTGGCTTCATTACGGCCAGATCGGCCCGACCGAGATCGCCGTCGCGGTGCTGGAATCAGACGCGCCAGACGCTGCGAAGGAGAGTTTTCGGGACGAGCTGATAACCCAGCGTGAGCTTTCGATCAACTTCGCCTTGCGCAACCCGGATTACGATTCCTGGATGGGGTTGCCGGATTGGGGGCGCGAGACGCTTGCCAGGCATGCGGCGGATCCGCGCCCGGTGACATTCACGCGATCCGAGTTCGAGCATGCCCAAACCGACGATCCGCTGTGGAACGCGGCCCAGACCCAAATGGTCAACGAGGGATACATGCCGAACCGCTTGCGGATGTACTGGGCGAAGCAGATCCTGCGCTGGAGCGACTCCCCGGAAGCGGCCTGGGAGACCACGATCTATCTCAACAACAAGTACTTCGTCGATGGGCGCGACGCCAACAGTTACGCCAACGTCGCCTGGTCCATCGGCGGCCGGCACGATCGGCCGTTCGGCCCCGAAAAGGAGATCTTCGGGCTCGTCCGTCCAATGGGGATGGGGGCGATGAAGCGAACCTTCGATGTCGATGCGTATATCCGGCAAATTCGGGAGCGGTGGGGAGAGGGCGCGGCTGATGGCACGGCTAGCGGCTCACGACCCCAGGGTGCCGAGCCAGTCCAGGGCCGCCTGGGTCTGGGACCGGCGTAGCTCGAGCACGTCACGGCGGAACCGGTCGTCGTCGGTGGTCGCGGGGAGAGTCGCCAGTTGCGCCGCAAGCGACTCGACCAGTGCGGCGGTGACACGGCGCTGGTCGTCGATGAGTTGGATCGCGAGCTGGAGGTCGAGCCGCCGCGCAAGGAACAGCTTGAGCAGGAACGTGAGCCGGATCTCGCGCGTGGCGTGGACGGGAGCGGTGAGCCAGGCACGGAGCGCGATGTCGCCAACCTGCGTGAGTGCGTGCATCTGGCGGTCGGGTCGGGACTGCTGGCGCTCGACCGTCGTGGAGATGAACCCGGCCCGGCCCAGCTTCTTCAGGTAGTGATAGAGCATTCCCGGCTCGAGCCGGATCACGTCGGCCAGCGCGCCCTCGGTGAAACGCCGGGTAAGATCGTAACCGTGGATGGCTTCCAGGTTTCCCTGCGCGTCGCGCGACTGCGCCAACAGCCCGAGGAGGGCGAACTCGGCCGGGGCCAGCGGCGCCGCCTTGAGTGTCCGTCGTGCCGGTCCGGCCTTGCTCCGCGACTGCGCTCCTGGACCAGGCGGGCCGGACATCAGGCCGCGTGGGTCGTCTGCCGATCATCGGCAGTCGCGTCGATCGTCCCGCTGAAATGTTCCGGCACGACCCGGATCCGGGCGACCCGGAGCCCGTCCATCTCCTCGACGACGAACGTCTGCCCGCTCGGCGCCCGCACCTCGTCGCCGACGATGGCGGGGCGGCCCAGCACGAAAAAGACATAGCCACCCAACGTCTCGACGTCGTAGCCCTCGCTCAGCAGGTCGATCTCGTAGCGCTCGCGAAGCTCGACGAGACCGGTCAGGCCATCGAGGTGGATCAGGCCGTCGGGTCCCGGTCCATCGGGCTCGGTCTGTTCGCCCTGCTCCTGGATCCGGCCAATCAGGTGGGTCACGATGTCCTGGAGCGTGACGATCCCGGCGGTTCCCCCGTATTCATCGATCACGACCGCCATCTGGACATGATTCTCGCGCATCCGGGTCAGGACTTCCGAGGCGGCTAGCGTCTCCGGCACGAGCATCGGCTCCATCATGTAGTCGCGAAGGTCGAAGCCGTGCGTCGCGGCGTCGGGGCCATGGTCCCGGACTCCGTTGCCATTGACGCTGACATCCGCCGGGACGGTGCGGCGGTCGTCGATCGTGACCCTGCCGCCGGCGAGTACGCGGTCGCCGGTGGTGCGGGCGACCGCCACGGCGTCGATCCGAGCCATGAAGACCGGAAACAGGCGCTTCATTTTGATGATCCCGACGATGTGATCGCTGTCTCCTTCGAACACCGGCAGGCGGGTGTAGGATGTCTCGGCGGCAAGCTTGATCACGTCATCGAGCGAGGAGTCGAGCGGCAGGGCTGTCACTTCCGTGCGGGGAACCATCACATGACGCGCCTGCATGTCGTTGAACGAGAAGGCACGCCCCACGAGATCGTGCGCCGTCTGGTTGACGAAACCGGCCTCACGGCTGGCGTCGATCGAGATCATCAGCTCCTCGGCCGATTGGACCATGGCATGGCCCCCGGCCGGATCGATTCCGAACGCCTTGACGACCCGGTTGCCGACCCAGTTCAGGGCCACGATCACCGGGCGGAAGATCACGAGGAAGCCATGAATCGCGGGGGAGACTGCCAGCGCCGTCTGCTCTGGTCGCTGCAGGGCAAGGCTCTTCGGCGCCAACTCGCCAATCACGATGTGGAGTGCGGTCACCAGCGAGAAGGCCAGGACAAACGAAATGGCGTGGGTAGTAGTGGAGCCGATCTCTATTGGAACATAATGAAGGATATTCTCGAGGATCACCGCGACGACCGGCTCACCGATCCAGCCCAGCGCGAGGCTGGAGATCGTGATTCCAAGCTGGGTTGCCGCGATGTAGGTGTCGAGATGGGTGATTCGATCCAAGACGGCGGCAGCGCGCCGGTTGCCTTCGGCCGCCAGTTGCTGGATGCGTGTCCGGCGAACCGAGACAAGAGAAAATTCAGTGGCGACGAAGAATCCGTTGGCGAGCACAAGGACGACAACGGCGATCAGCCCTAAGGCGATACTAATGGGGTCCTCCAAGACCTATCCGCGAGCGACGCCGGGATGATGTTCTCCCACCGCAATCCATCCGCCGATTTGTGGCGCCCCGGATTACGAAAGCGTCGCGTTGACATCTTTATTTTAGAGGAAAATGGCGCCGAACTCCATCGTCGGAACGAGGTTTCCGGCAACCCTGATGGTCGATACTTTGATAGCGATTGGCATGGCGAACCACTGCCATCCGCGCACGGTCGTCCACCCGGATCCAGCATGCATATGGCAACGGACCATGAGTGAACCCGGTCATTTCGGTCTACCGTGCGGGAGCGCGCATCGCGATGAGAGCCCTTGCAGACACGGCTTCCTTCAACCAACAAAGCAATCCGGTGGCCATGGCACCGCGCCAGACCCTCGCCGCCGTCGACCTCCTTGCGGAACTCTTTTCATCGCGGATCAGGGCCGCGCTGCTGGCCTTTCTCGTACCCCGGCTGGACAGGCGTTTTTCGCTGACCGAGCTGTCGCGCGAGCTTGGCGCTCCCATCAGCAGCCTGCAGCACGAGTGCTACAAGCTCGAACGGCTCGGGGTCCTGATCGGCCGCCGCGAGGGCGGATCCCGTCGCTACCGGATCGCGATCGAGCGCCCGGCGGCCGACGCGCTGGTCCACCTGGTGGTGACGACGATCGGGATCGATCACGCGCTCCGGGAAGCATTCGCTGCGACGCCCGG
>CADCWJ010000788.1 GCA_902806365.1 uncultured Thermomicrobiales bacterium | reverse complement strand
GGGGTCGATTGGAAACTCGACCGAGAACTTCAATGCCACGGGAGATGTTCTTGTTCCGGCGTATCAGGTCCCGCTCTTCGAGCACTTTCAAGTTGTAGTCCACGACGCTGGTGGACGAGATGCCGAGCTCGCGTTGGATATCGCGGATGGTTGGTGGATAATCATTTGCGTCGAGAAACACGCTGATGTACTGGAGGATCGATTGCTGGCGGCGCGAGAGAGCTTTCATGTCGGTTCCTCTACTTCAGTCGTTACCCGGTGGTGGCGGGGGACCGGGTACCATTGACAATATGAGTATACGGTCGAACGCATGTTCGTGTCAACGCCCAAGGCGTCCTCCATTCGCTGCCAGCGACGTGTTCGTACGCTGATAGCCAACGACTTTCGGAACTCCAGGAAAAGAGCGCACTCGTGATCCCGTCCGCTGTCCTCGACAAACTCGAATTTGGTGAGATCCTGCGGCGTTTGTCCACACATTGCCGGTTCAATGTGGCGGCCAGTCGTGCGCTGGAGATCCGGCCAAGCGGCGACCGGCGGATCGTGCGTCATCTCCTCGACCTGACCGCCGAAGCCGTAGAGCTTCTGGTTCAGCAGCCCGAATTCTCGGTCGGCGGCGCGCGAGACATTACCGATCCGCTGGGCCGTGCGGAAAAGGGCGGACGGCTTCAACCGCATGATCTGATGCTGGTGATGGACACCTTGCGCGCTGGCCGTGAGCTGCGTCGGCTGTTCCTGCGCATACCCGACGCACGGGCCCAGTTTCCGCATCTGCTGGAGTTCGCCGAAGCAATCGAGAACTTTGCACCGCTGGAGGCAGAGCTCGAGCGCTCGATCGGACCGCGGGGTGATGTCCTCGACACCGCCAGCGGGGAGCTCGGGCGGCTCCGGGCGGCGGTGCGGGTGGCACACAGCCGCCTGATGGATCGCCTCAACAGCTTCGTGACCGGCAACAGGTTCGGGGCGGCACTTCAGGAAAACATCATCACGATTCGCGACGGCAGGTACGTTGTGCCCGTGCGGTCGGAGTCGCGTGGCTTGATCAAGGGGATCGTCCACGACACGTCGTCGAGCGGGCAAACGCTGTTCGTGGAGCCGTTCGATGTGGTCGAGCTGAATAATCGATGGCGGGAGCGCCAGATCGCGGAACAGCGTGAGATTGAGCGGATTCTCGACCTGCTGAGCCAGAAGATCGGTGCCGACGCCGAACCGATCCGGCGGATGGTCGAGGCGATCGCCTCGATCGATCTCGCGGTGGCAAAAGCCAGGCTCGCCACCGCGATGCAGGCATCCCGGCCGCACGTGCACCAGCCACCCGCCGGCGCGGGGCGCGACGCATCCGCGAGTGGTCATCCGACGCACCGGATCCGGCTCGACCGCGCGCGGCACCCGCTGCTCGACCCGCAAACCGTCGTCCCGATCAGCGTCGAGATGGGCTCGGGATTTCGGATCCTGTTGATTACCGGCCCGAACACAGGAGGCAAGACCGTCGCCCTGAAGACCGTGGGGCTGCTCACGCTGATGGCGCAAAGCGGGTTGTTCATTCCCGCCGACGACACGTCGGTGGTAAGCGTGTTTCCGTCGGTCTACGTCGACATCGGCGATGAGCAAAGTATCGAACAAAGCCTGTCGACGTTCTCGTCGCACATCAGGAACATCATCCAGATGCTGCGCGATGTCGGTTCTGACTCACTCGTGCTGCTGGATGAGGTGGGCGCGGGCACGGATCCGCAGGAGGGTTCCGCCCTCGCGAGAGCCCTGATGAGCTCGCTGCTGCGCCGCAGGGCAATGGTGCTGGGAACCACACACTATTCGGAGGTCAAGGCTTACGCGTACGCGACGCCCGGTGTCGAGAACGCGAGTGTGGAATTCGACGTGGCGTCTCTGGCGCCGACATACCGTCTCATCGTCGGTGTGCCAGGCCGATCCAACGCGCTGGCGATCGCGCGCCGGCTCGGGATGCCGGAAGAGATCGTGGCCGAGGCGACAACGCTGCTTGACCCCGGTGATGGTCAGACGGAGCAGCTGATCGAAGACATCCGAAGCAGGAGGGACGAGATCACCGCTCAACTCGAAGCGACCCGGCAGGCCCAGGAAGAGGCACGCCTGCTTCGACGCCGGGCAGCCCAGAGCATCCGGGAGGCGGATGCGATCCGTGCGGATGCCCGCGCTGAGGCAATCAACGAGGTCGAGCGAGAGCTGGCAAGCGCGAGGGAGACCGTGCGGGAGCTGGAGCGGAGTCGTTCGATGGTGACGATCGCCAAGCCGCGGCTCGAACGTCATATCGACGAAATCAAGACGGCGGAGCGGCAGCTGAAGGCAACCCAGCGCCAGCGAGTTCGCTTCCGGCCGGCCGACGATCCCACTCCACGGCAGGCGATCCGGGCGGGCGACTCCGTCCGTTTGCTGGCGCTCGACCAGCAGGGGGAAGTCCTTGCCGTCGAAGGCGACGAGGCAGAAATCCATCTCGGGTCACTCAAGTTGCGGCAGCCACTGGAGCAGCTGGAAAGGCTTGGACGAGCCCGGCGG
>CADCWJ010000787.1 GCA_902806365.1 uncultured Thermomicrobiales bacterium | reverse complement strand
GACACCCCCCTCGGCTGGCTCTCGCGCGACGAGCTGCTCTACCAGCGCATCGACGAGACCGCCGCGTCCCCCGTCCAGTACCGCGTCGTCCGCTTCGACCCGGTCAGCCGCATCCTGCTCGACGATGTGCTGCTCGGCGATGGGGACCGCGGGCTGGCCAGCCTGCTGCGGCCCTATCCGGTGGCGGACGGCGTGCTGGTCCTGACCGAGGAGTCGTGGCTGCGCATCGACGGCAGTGGGCTGACCGAACTCGACGCCAACCCGTACGGGGCGGACGTCTCGCTGCTGCGGGTGCAGCCGGCGCTGGGGGAGCTGTCCTATGTCGCCGGGGGCCAACTGATCACGGCATCGGTGACGGCGCCGGGCACGCCGCTGGACCAGATCCCGTTTGCGGGGACCGACTACGACCGGTCGCCGGATGGACGGCAGGTCGTGCTCAGCGACGGCGACGAGCTGCGGATCGTGGAGGCCGACGGGACGGAGGTGACGACGATCGCCAATCCGGAGCGCATCGCGATCGGGGCGGTCGCCTGGCTGGCGGAGGGGATCGTCTTCGTCGATGCCACCAGCGGCGAGCTGCGCGTGATCGATCCTGAGCAGTAACAGGGTTGGGGTGCCTGCGACACGCGCGCCCCTTGACCGACGGAGTCCACCCGGGTGGACTCCGTCGGTCGGTCCAATCCGCGGGCGGCGACAGTGCTAGACTCTGGGCCAGGTTCCGCGATGCCCCACGCCCAATTTGGATGACACCCCATGGATGATGCGATCGTGAATGCAAGGCGGAGCAGGTGATCTCCGGCAGCGCCAGCTCGGGCTCCAGCTCCGCCGAGCAGGAGGAAGGCGTCCGTTTCGGGCGAACGCTCCTTCGTGCCTCGGCGTCGAGCTTGTTCGATCTCCAGGCAGAGGCCATCGCGTGCCCGGCGAACCGGCGCGGGGTGATGGGCGTTGGCCTAGCGGGCGCTATCCGGCATGCCGGGGGCATCGAGATCGAACGCGAGGCAATGGCCCGGGCCCCCCTTACCATTGGCACTGCGGTGCCCACCAATCCGGGATCACTTGCCGAGCGGGGAGTCAGAATCATCGTTCACGCGGTGGTCTCCGATGCGCTCGGAGCACCGACCCGGCGGGATATCGTCCGTGGAGCAACGACAGCGGTGCTGGAACTGGCTGACCGGCACCGTATCCGCTCGATCGTGATGCCGCCCCTCGGCTCCGGCCTGGGGCCGGGACGATTGCCGACGAACGTGGTCACCGCGGTGATGATTGAGGAGATCGTCGCCCATCTCCGGCGCTTTACCTCGCGTATCGAGCGCATCACGATTGTCCTGACCGACGCCGGGGATGTCGCGGAGGCGCTCACCGCAATCCAGGAGGCGCGGAAGATGTTCTGGGGTCTGCGCGTATGACCGCCATGGCGTCGATCATCGTGCGCTTCCGTTTGTCACCGATCGCACGTTGCCAGCCGCCGGCGAGTCGAGGCGTGTCATGAGCAGCGACCAGTCACCGCCCCAAGAACGGGCACGCGACGAGCTGGAACCGGAACGGGAAGCGCGCACTCCGAGCGACGAGCGGATAGCGCTGCCGCAATGGCGATACGCGCCGGATGCCTGGCGCTGGGTGCGCCGGCTGGACTCCCGGTCGGCCCGGCGGGTGCTCCGGATTCGATCCGCAAGGGTGTTGTCTGCCGGGATGCGTGCCCGCATTCTCGCGCTGGGCATTCCCACCGATGTCCTGGAGACCACGCTCCGCGGTATTCGTGCACCCGATCAATGGGCCGACAAGTGGATCGAGACCGCGCAACGCTATCTGGGTGACTACCGGCGTCAGGCATCCTCCAAGAATCCCGTCGAAGCGGCGCAAGCCCGCCGCCTCGCCGCGCTGAGCTATCACGTTGCCCAGCTCCTGGAATTCGACGACGATCGAACGATCCGCATGTGCCGGGCGGCGGCGGCATCACTCTTCGCCCAGGCCCAGCCGTTCATGTATCCCCAGGCCAGGAGAATCCATGTTCCCTGGCGCGCGGCGGAGCTTCCCGCCTACGTCCTCACGCCTGGCCCGCAGACGCGCCCGACCGGGCTCGTAGTGCTCCTCAATGGCGCTAACACGTCGAAGGAAGAGACGTTCTCGTGGGCGGGGATGTTCCTTCGCGTCGGCCTGACCGTGCTGGCCCTGGACGGCCCCGGAACCGGCGAAGCGACATCGTTGCCGGGGCGGGGATATGAGGACGACGACATCCTCGACGGCATTTTCGATCTGCCGCGCCAGGAACCGATGATCGATTCCGCCCAGTTGTCTGTCGTCGGCGTCAGCCTGGGGGGAAATCAGGCAATCCGTTGCGCCGCCTACGATCGCCGGATCCTCTGCGCCGTTGCCGTCACCCCACCCTACGATCCCGCCCGGTGGCTCCATCGGGCCAGCCCGTTGCTGCTTGCCCAGTTCGATTCCCTGGCTGACGATCCCGAGCTCGACCTCTGGGAGCAGGCGGACCGCTTCTCGCTGCACGACGTCGCCCGGGATGTACGCTGTCCGGTCCTGATCTTCGGTGGAGCCCGTGATCTGGTCGTGCCACCGTCCGAATCGGAATTGCTGGCCACGCGCCTGGGTGCCCTCGGCACGCTCGCCTGGTACCCGTCCGGCGGGCACTGCCTCTACGCGGAGCTGCCATCGTGGACGGCCGAAGCGGCGACCTGGGTGACCTCCGTGGCGGCCGCCAAGGGGATCGAGATGCAGACATCGGGGATGGCCGACCCGGTGCTGATCGCGGCCATGGCACGCGAGCAGCTCGAGGAATCGACCGCCCTCGGAGACGATCCCTATGGCGACGAGGACGAGGACGCGGCGTACCCGATCGACCATGACGACGACGATCTGGGCGCATCGGCGCGGCTGATCGAGCGCCACCGGGATGATGATGCCTAGGAACGTTCGAACCTACGGAAACACGTTGTTGCATAGCGATCGTCGCCATGTCGGCCCAGGGCGTCTGTTGGCGATTGCGGGGGGATCGACCGAAAGGTCCAAAGGTCACGACCAGCCGATCCACGATCGGCTGGAATGGAGCTGCCGGGATGACAGCGCCAGGGGATTCCTCCCGCGAGCCGCCTTTGCATTGGCTACAGCCAGCCACGGCGCTTGAACGCGAGATACAGCCCTCCACCGGTGACGATCATCAGCAGAAGCGCCATCGGGTAGCCAATCGTCCACTCCGGCTCCGGCATATGCGTGAAGTTCATCCCATAAATTCCAGCGATCAACGTAACCGCCATCAGCATGATCGAGGACGAGGTGAGGGTCCGCATCACGCGGTTAAGCCGGTGCGACTGCATCGCGAGCTGGACATCGAACAAGGTCGTCAGCATGTCGCGGTACGAGTCGATCCAGTCCAGCACCCGCAGCATGTGATCGTAGACATCCGACATGTAGATGAGAACCTGGTCGTCGATCATCGGCACATCGCGACGGACCAACTTGGCCAGCACTTCCCGCTGCGGCGCCAGGACGCGGCGCAAATGCATCAACTCCTTGCGCACGTCATGGATCGCGAGCTGGGGATATTCGACCGCCTCGTTCAAAAGGTCTTCCTCAAGCTCCTCGATCCGCTCCCCGAGTGCGTCGGCCATTGGGAAATAGCTGTCGACCAGCTCGTCGAGCAGGGCATACATCAGCATGCCTGAGGAGACCTCGCGCGGTGAGTGGCCCTCGTCCATCCATCGCTCGTACACCAAGCCGATGCCCGGCGAATCGTTATCGCGCACGGTAATCAGGAAGCGCTCGCCGACGAAGATGCTGATCTCGTCGAGCTGGGTTCCCGGATCGTTATCTCGCCGACCGTAGAACTCGATGAACAACAGGTCATCGTAAACGGTGACCTGGGGCCGCTCGTTCTCCAGCAGGGCGCTCTCGACCGCGAGCTGATGCAGGCCGAGCTTCCTTGCAAGTTCATGAAGCGTGTCATGCTCCCTGATGTCGAGGTCGATCCAGACAAGCGAGGGCTTGGTCGTCATCACCGTGTGCAACTCCTCGAATGCACACGTTACCAGTGAGCCGTTGCTGTCGAAGCAGAGCTGGATCGTCGCCATGGTTCCTCCGGATCAGGGATGACGACAATATCTCTGGTCAGCAGGGCGGGATGTCCCGCCAGTGTAAGGGGATCGGGCAATCGTCAGCGGACCACGCGGCGCGTGACATCAAGGGGTGGTCGGCGCCGGCCATACCGCTCCGACATGCGGAGGGCAATGTCGAGCACGAACAGCGCCAGTGCGGCGATCAGGGGATAAGGCCAAACCGGCTCAACGCTCCCGGGCCCGGCCAGCGCGTTGGAACGCGACGCGAACAGATCGGCCGAAGCCGGTGTATCGAGCGACCGGACCACCCCTCCCGTGCGCCCGGCCAGTGTCTGGAGCAGGTTGTCTCCCTCGGGGGCGGGAAGCCATTCCGGCGATGTCTGGATCGCGCCCGCCGTCCGGATTTGGGTAGGTGGATCGGTGGGGATCGCCAGCGAGAGCGCGTAGGCGCCCGGCGCGGGGGAGGGGAGGGTCGCTTCATAAAGTCCTGGTCCGACCTGTGCCGGGGAGAGCGACGCGATGGTCCCGTCCGGTGAGGTCACGTCAAGCGTCGCACCGGTCAGGTCAAGGCTGTCGCCGCCCGCGGTCTGGGCGTCAAGCGTGATCGTTGCTCCCGCGCCATCACGCGCGATCGAACCGGTGACGGCCCGCGTGCCCGGATCGGGCAGGGTCCAGCGCAGCGTATTGCCCCAGAACTGGTCGTACTGCGGCCAGGCATCCCAGCCCGTGGCGTAATCCCCGCCGTCGTCCGCGGTCCATGCCACAACCCGCCCCAGCCCGAGCTGCCATTTCACGAGCAGGGGATCGCCGCGATCGCTGGTGAGATCGACCTGCGCGTCGGCGCGGCCCTCGGCAAAGTTGTAGCCCTCGACCGGGGGCATTGCGGCGGTATCGATGTTGTTGAGAATCGGGCTCGCCTGTTGCTGGACAGGTGTGAACGCTCCCCGGAGGACGGACTGGCTGCCTGCGCTTTGCGCTTCCTGGAACGTGACGGCCGGAATCTCCTCCGGCGTGTTCGCGACGTGGTAGCGCCCGTTGCCCTCGACTGACAGGAACTCCAGCAATTCGAGATCGGCATCCGTACCCAGCGCGACCGTCGAAAGCGTGATGTCGTCGTTGCCGATGTCGTTTACCAGCGTGCCATACGTCTCCCGCGAGCCACTCCGGGATTTTCCGTCCGAGAGCAGGATGATGTGCCGGACATCGGCATCGACGTTGCGGAGCGAGTCGTAGGCGACTTGCAGCGCCGGATACAGTTCCGTCCCACCATCCGCCGCCACTGGAGAGATCGCCTGCTCCACCCGCGCCAGGTCGCCCTGCCCCGTCAGCGCGGTCATCGGGAGCGCCCACAACGGCTCGTCGTTGAAGGCGATCACGCCTATCTGGTCTCCTGCCGTCAATGCACTCGCCGCGGTGACCACGCCGTCCTTCGCCAGGTCGATCTTGGCAGAGCTGGACTGCGACGGGTTGTAGCTCATCGACCCCGACTTGTCCATCACGATCAGCACCGCGACGGACGGCCGCTGCTGCCCGTCGACGACCTTGACGGTAACGGGCAGCGCCGCCTCGAGCTCCGTGCCCGCGTACGAGCCCGGTCCATACGAGGCGGATCCGCCGACCACGACCAACCCGTGACCGCTCCTCGTATGGGAAACGAGCGCGAGCTGCTGCTCCTCGCTGAGATCCCAGGCCGACACGTTGTCGAGCACGATCGAGTCGTAGCCGGCAAGCTCCGAGAGCCGGACGGGAATGCCTGACGGCGGCACCTGCGTCAGGTCGGCCCCGTTCGCGGAGAGCGCCTCCCGCAATCGGGTGGGATCGGAGCCGTCCGGCGCGACGAGCAGCACCGCCGGCTGCTCGCGCACGACTACTCCAAGATGGCCGGCATTGTTTTGGGCGATGCGGTCGAGATCCGCCCCCGCACCGACGCGGACCTCCACGCGGTGGAAGCCGGCCGGAAGCGCCGGCGCGGTGACGGTATGGACGGTCTGGCCGGGATCGAGCGCCACGGTTTCGCGCGAGACGACCGCGCCGTCGACCAGTAACTCAACCGTGGCTGTGCCGCCGCCGCCCGACCCCACCGTGGCGATCACCGACAGCGGGTCGCCCTGCCAGAGGGCGTTGGGACCGGTGACCTGCTCGATACGAACATCCGTGGCGTCGACCCCACCGAGCGGGACGACATCGATCGGCACGTTATCGAGCGCAGCCAGGTCGGCTTGCTCGATCGCCTGGCCAATGTTTTCGGCACCATCGGAGAGAACGACGATCCGGCGCTGCTCGCCAACCGGGATCGAGCGTGCCAGGGTCAGCGCGGAAGCAAGATCTGTCGCTTCCCCATACCCGCGTTCTGGCGCAGTGGTCACCCAGTCGTTCCCGATCCGGGATGCCGGCATCGCCGGCACGGTCAGCTCGGGCTCGGCGCCGAACGTGACGACCGCCGCCGAGCTCTCGGCATTCGCCGTCGCCAGCGCTTCGGTGACCCAGCGATTGGCGGCATCGGCAGACCCCGGCTGCACGCTCATCGAGCGATCGACGACGAAGACTGTCGTCATCTCGCGCGCGCCATGCGATATCAGCGGACCGGCGAGCGTCAGCAGCAACAGGATCAGGATCGCCGTTCGAAGCGCCGGAAACAGCTCCGGCAGGGCACGCCGCCTTCCCCGAAAGTACGGTGCAAGAACGACAACCGGTATGGCCGCCAGGAACCAGAGGATCCAGGGCCGGGCGAACAACAGATCAGGAAGGTCGGGAAAGGTCATTGTCGCGCCCAGCGCTTGAACCGGCCCGCGCCGATCACGGGAGAGCGGTTTGCGAGCCAGCTCCGCAGGCCACAGGCCACCAGCCACTCGGCGACGATCAGGAGCAGGGCGGCGACGACCAGAAGTGGCCATAGCTCGGACGTGCCGGTCCTCGAAGCGGGGGAGGACGTCAGCTCGGGGCCGCCAACCAGCGACGCCCCAAGCCCGGCCACCGGGCGGAGGTTCGATTCCTCCGGATGCCCGGCGTTTACGACGAAGGCGCCTTCGCCCACGGTCTGCCCGTCGCCATCGAACTCCCGCACCGAGTACAGCCCGGCCCGGCCGGTATCGTCGAAGGTGAGATCGTTCCGCGTCGTGGCGCCATCCCCGCTCACCTCAAGGGTGGCGACCTGACCATCCGGATCGCTGAACGTCACCCGGGCCGCGTCGAGCGATGGCGCATAGACGACGGGTTCGCCGATGACGACCGTACCGGGCAGCGCACTGACCGTGAGGTCGGCCACGATTCGCGAGATGAGCACCGGGAACGCGACGCGCTGGCTGATGTTCGACGACGCCAGGTCAAAGGCCAGCGCCACACTCGGCTGGTCGGCGACCACGCCGCGCCAGATCAGCGGTCCGCTCATGTCGCCGCTCGCACCGCCGACAAGCACGCGTTCCCCGGGGCTGACGCGGTAGCGCGGCGTCTCCCCGAAGGTGACCCCGGCCAGGTCAACGCCGTCCAGAATCGGATCCCCGGCCTGGAGCTGGACGATCTCGGGGGCGGGCATCACACCCTCGATGGCGAAGGTCTCGTCGATCTGCTGGGGCCGCACGAACAGCATCGGGACAGCGGGTACATCATCGACCGGCGGCGAGAAGCCCTCGAACACGACCAGGTCGTACGCGGCGGCGAGGGCGGCGATCCCTGGCGTCGTGGACGGAAAGGTTTCTACACGCGCATCCGGGATCACCGAGAGCGCCCGTTCGAGCGAACCCGGCGCGTCGGAGAGGAGGAGGATGTCGAGGGCGGAGAGACCGGCGCCTGAGATCCGCAGATCCGCCCGGTTGTCCGCGGCCTGTACATCGAGTACCTGGATCGCGACGGAGATATCTGTCGCTTCCGGCGGCAGGTTGACCTCCACCGAGCGGCTCGCACCGGGGGCGAGGTCGATCGTCTCGGTGACGACATCAACGCCATCCGCTTGCACCGTGTATGGGGCCCGCACGGCTTCGTCTCCGAACGAGGCAAGCGTGAAGGCGAGCCGATGCTGATCGCTCCGGCCCGGCAGCTCCCGCGACCCGATCGACGTCACCGCGAGGTTGGGCATGGCTGCTCCGGGCTCGCCGACGAGACGCAGCTCGATCGGGGCCCGCACCAGCCCCGCGACGGCGGGATTGGCGCGCACGGCGCCATCGGTGATCACGACGAGGCGATTGGCGCGGTCGGGGAGCAGGAGGTCGGCGGCGAGCGTGAGGGCGGCGTCGATGTCGGCCCGGCCGCCCGGAGGCTCCATCGTGTCGAACATGGCGCGGATGTCATCGATCTGGCGCGCGGTCGATCCGGAGAACGACTGCAGGCGGCCGCCGGTCAAGATCACGGTCGTGACGTCACCCGGCTGCCAGGCATCGAGAAGCCCGTCGACTTCGCTGGTCGCCAGCGCCCAACGCGACGGCTTGCCCGAAAGACCGTCGTTGGCCCGCATGCTCGTCGAGCCATCGAGGATCACGATCGCATGCTCCGGAACCGAGCGCTGGTTCGCCAAACCGGCGACCCCCTCGACCACGGGCCGGGCCAGGGAGAGCGCGATCAGGGTCGCCGCAAGCACCTGCAGGATGAGCGGCAGGGTCAGCGGAGGGCGACGGAGGCGGCTGCGTTCGGCGTGATCCTCGGGCGCCACGGGCCAGAACCGGATCGAAGGCAGGGTACGGACCGGCGGCGTGCGCCGCCGCATGTGAATCACGATCACGATCGCAACCGCGACAAGTGCGATCAATCCCGCCGGGGCGAGAAAGGGCAGCCCACTCATCGCCGGGCCACCAGGCCCAGATCGAAGAGGAGCCGGAAAACGACATCCTCGATCCGCTCCCCGGTCGAGACCGCGAGATGGGACGCACGTGATCCGGCGCCGATGTCGGCGAGCGCCTCCGTCCACGCCGCACGCTCGGCGCGGTATCGGGTCAGCGAGGCGGGCGCGTGGCTGACCAGCATTCGTGTCCCTGTCTCGGCGTCCGCGATCTCGGTCGTTGTCGCATCGATCTCGAACCGGGCGGGGTCGTCCTCCGCCGGGTCCACGATCTGGAGCAGCAACGTCTGCCAACCCAGCGCGGCGGCGCCGTGTATCGTCGATTCAAGGCGGGAGAGGTCGTCCGAGAGAAAGTCGGAAACGATCACCAGGAACCCGGAGCGACTCTTCCGAAAGACATAATGATTGACCGCCTGAGGGAGATCGGCCTCCGCCGCCGGGTGCGTTCGCTCCAGGTAGCGCAGCATCGGGATGATGTTGGAGCGACCCTGCGCCGGACCGAAGGGATACCCGGCATCGGACCCGACCGGGGTGATCGTGACCCGATCGAAATGCCACAGCGAGAGGTAGCCGATCGCGCCGGCCAGGCGCAAGCCGTGCCGCAGCTTGGTGGGCTGCTCCTCGTCACTCGACCAGTCCATCGACCGTGATACATCGACGAGGATATGGACGTCGAACTCGGTCGTGGTCTCGCTCTCGCGCACATAGAGCGTGTCATGGCGGGCATAGGCGCGCCAGTCGATCCGCCGAAAATCGTCGCCGACGGCATAGGGCTTGAAGTCCGCAAACTCGGGGGAGGGGCCCTTGCGCAGGGAGCGATGCTCACCAGACAGCCCCGTGGCGGTGCGTCGCCGGGAGCGCAGGATAACGTGGCGCAACCGCGACAGGAGCTCGTCGGAAAACAGCGGTTCCTGATGCGGCGGCATGGCGGGGAGTGGTCGCACGTCAACCGGCCGCTCCGGCCCACCAGCGCGAGCCCTGAGGCGGCGAATCATGGCGCGCCCTCCGGCCCGCTGAAGTAATCCTCGACGATGTCCCGCCGGTCCTCGGGCACCCGGTTGCTGTCCGGCCCGGCCACGCCGACCGCTCCCTGGACCTCGTCGCCACTGGCGGTGCTGGCACCGCTGCCCGAGCCAAGGCTCGACGAGCCGGAGTCGCTTCCCGTGCGCACACCGTTCTCGGAGCTGCCCTCGAGCTGGAGCGTGCTCGATCCACCGCTCACCGCGCCGGAGTCGCCCGGGTCGCCCGGCTGACCCGCGCCCGGCAGCGGCCGGTCGCTTGCCTCACCATTTCCGGGCACGGGCACGTCCCGGTCGGGACCTTCCGCTGGCGCCGGTGCATCGACACCCTGTTGCGCTTCCGACCGATCGTTGGCCCCCGTTTGGCCCGTGCCCGCTCCGGAGCCCTGGGCCGCATCCGTCTCCTCGGCGGGGCCGCCGGTCAACCCTTGGGAGGGACCACCGGATGGGGCACTCGCGTCGCTCGCCTGCGCGCCACTCTCCCCGGATGCGCTTCCGCTGGAGGCCGCGCCTTCGCCGGATGGGTCCTGGGCAGGCTGGCCGACGGTACCTTCGGGAGCGCTGCCGGCCCCTTCCTGTTCCTGCCCGCCGGGTGCTTCGCCTCCCTGCTGACCGGCGGCGGAACCTGGCTGCGCTCCCTCCTGCTCCGGATTCGCGACACCCGGCTCCGCCGCAACGCCTTCGCCGGGGTCGGCAAGCGCGCCATCCGCGGAGCTTCCCGATTGGCCCGCCGCATCCTGGCCCTGGCCCTCGCCCCCCTGGGCTTCCGCGCCCTGTTGTCCCTGGCCGTCAGACGGTGCGCCTGGTTCCGCGGCCGCGCCAGCCTGGGCCTCGTCGAGATCCCGTGCGAGCTCACCCGGCGGCGTTACGTTCGCTCCCGCCTGCTCGACCTCGTCGCCCAGATCGCTGAGCCCGGCTCCGGCATCCTCCCCACCCCGCCGCAGATCTTCCGCCGCCGCCCGGCTCGCTTCGGCGAGCTCCGGGTTCTCTTCGGAAATCCGCTCGGCCGCCGTCTCCAGCTCACCGGCCAGCGCGTTCCTGCCCTCCGGGGACATCGCGGACGCACCGCTGGCGGCCGAGCGGATCGCGTTGGCCGCCTCGGGATAGTCACCGTCCGCGATCG
>CADCWJ010000786.1 GCA_902806365.1 uncultured Thermomicrobiales bacterium | reverse complement strand
GAGACCAACCGGGCCCGGCAGGAGCTTCGCCAGGAGATCGCCGACCTGGCGGTCACCGCCGCCGGGAAGATCGTGCGGCGCGAACTCGACCCGGCCGCCCAGTCGCGACTTATCCAGGAGACCCTGGCGGAGGCCGGCCAGCCGGCCGCGACCAACGACTAGGTCTCCGTTCGGCCCCGGATACGGTCCTGTCCGCCCGGATCCCGAGACGATTGGCTGACGCCTGACTGATCGGGATGGAGGGGCGTTGTCCCATCGTCCCGGCCTGTCAGGCGTCAGCGCATTCCGTCACCAGATCGGTCTGGTGGGCGGTCCCGGCTCATTTCGAGGAGCACACCATGGCGTCCCGTACCGCGGCGAGACGATATGCCGAGGCGATCGTCTCACTGGCATCCGAATCGGACACCTTCGAGGCCTGGAACGACGCGCTCAGTCGCCTGACCGAGGCGTTCGAGGAGCCGCAGTCCCGCGATTACCTGCTCAACCCCGGGATTCCGGTAGTGGAGAAGCGGGCGTCGCTGGACCGGATCGTCGGGAATGCCCTGCCCCAGGCCAACAACCTGGTCAACGTGCTCCTCGAGCATCGACGGCTGGCGCTGATCCCGGACATCTACACCTTCTTCACCGAGGCCTGGCTGGACCGGCAGGGTATCGCCGTGGCCTACGTGACCACCGCCGAGCCGATCCTGCCCAGTGACGAGCGCGCGATCCGGGAGAAGCTCCAGCAGTTGACCGGCAAGCAGATCGAGCTCCGCCTGGAGATCGACGCGGATATCATTGGAGGGATCGTCGCGCGGGTCGGCGATACCCTGCTGGACGGCAGCGTCCGGACCAAGTTGCGAGCCCTCCGGCTCCGGCTGGCTTCGATCCCGGCCTGACCGTCCGCCCGACAGACCGATGAGCCGGTGGGAGCACGGCGCATCCAACCAACCATCCCGATCGCTCCCAGCAGATCCGGTCCCGGCCATGCGGTCGGACCGATCGGTGTCAACAGGTCAGAAGAGAGGACCAGACCACCATGGTCGTACGTGCGAATGAGATTGGCGACATCCTGAAGCGGGAGATCGCCGGATTCGATCAGCAGATGACGGTCGCCAACGTCGGCACGGTCGTCGATGTGGGCGACGGGATCGCCCAGGTCTACGGGCTCAGCCAGGTCGCCGCCAACGAACTCGTCGAGTTCACCAAGGACGGCACCATCGGCCTCGCCTTCAACCTCGCCGCGGACTCCGTCGGCGTGATCGTGCT
>CADCWJ010000785.1 GCA_902806365.1 uncultured Thermomicrobiales bacterium | reverse complement strand
GTCGGGAAGCCATCCGACTTCAGGATCACCAGATCCTCGATCGTCTCGTTCTGGTAGACGATCTCACCACGGAGCAGGTCGACCAGCCGGGTCTCGCCGGTGAGCGGCATCCGGAAGCGGATGACGGAGGTCTCGCCTGCCTCGATGCGCGATGCGACCTCGGCGGCGGGCAGATCGCGGCAGTGGCGATCGTAGCCTGGCGGCAGACCGCGCCGCTGCAAGTCCTCGCGGACTGTCTTGAGCCGCTCCGGCGTGCAGAAGCAGCGGTAGGCGTTCCCTTCGGCGACGAGTCGCTCAGCGGCTCCCCGGTAGTTGTGTGTCCGTTCACTTTGTACGTATGGCCCGTACGGACCCCCAATATCCGGCCCCTCGTCCCATTGGAGGCCCAGCCAGCGCAGCCCCTCCATCAGGCCCTCGGCGGAGCCCTCGACGAATCGCTTCTGATCCGTGTCCTCGATCCGGAGAACGAAGGTACCCCGCTTGCCGGCCCGGCGTGCCTGGCCGTGGGCAAACAGCACATCGTACATCACCAGGCGGGCGCCACCGATATGCAGCGACCCGGTCGGGCTCGGGGCGAATCGAACCCGGACCTCGTCCAGGTCGGCCGGAATCGCGGTCTGCTCTGTCATCGAACGTGTCATCCTCGGCGCGAGGGTCATCGCCACGCGACGTTACATGAGATGGAAAGCGGCAAAGTGGAGCGCCCGAAACACCCGCATGCCGTCACGACATGGGACGCGGCGCGGCAACGTCCAATCATACCCGGTGCCGGAATCCGGGCGACCGGTCATGTGCCCGCCGGGTCCAATCGCGGCGATTGTTCCCATTGTCCGGCGTAGCCGTGCGCGCGGAGCGTTGCCAGCGCCTCATCCTCGGCCGCGGATGGCGGCGACTGCTCACTACCCACAGGGAGCAGCACGATCAAACCGTTATCAGGCGCGGCGTCGTCCAGCACCTCCAGCCCGCCAGACTCCAGCGCGGACCGGATCTCGTCGGTCGCGAGATCCGGATCGGGAGTGAGCACGATCGCCCGGCGAATCCGGATTCGCCGGTAGCCGACCGTCCAGTCCCGGAGCATCCTCAGCAGCGGCTCCGGCAGGGACTCGCCACACTGGCGTGTCAGGTACTGAACGATCTGATCGAGATCGAACCCCGCGCCGAGCGCCCGACCCACCGACCCCGGCCGCAGCTGAAAGCGTGCCTCAGGTTTCACCGCTTCGGCATCGGCGAACGCCGACAGCGACCAGATGTGGAGCGGAGTCGGCCG
>CADCWJ010000784.1 GCA_902806365.1 uncultured Thermomicrobiales bacterium | reverse complement strand
GTGCCGTTGATTATTGGTCCGGGCGTTCGCCCAAACCGCCCGGTAATGCCAGACGTCGCCGTTAGTCCTCGTACGATCCGGGCATGGGCCGATGGTTCGATCGCTACGAGCGCGGGGATCGGGTGTTGGTCTGGACGGAGATGACGAGCCTGGGCGAGGGTTTGCGGCCCGAGGACCGGCAGGAGGCGACGACGGTTGCCCGAGCGACCATGCGCCGAGCACGCCGCAACGTCGAACGACTCGTCGAACGGTTGCCCTCGATCGGATACGAGTTTGCCGTGACCGACGATCGGCCCGTGCTCGAGCCTCCACCGTAGACATCATCGAGCAACTGGATCATCTAGAAGCGGAAGTCGGCGCTCTCCCAACCTCCCTCCGGTGCTGGTACGAGGAGGTGGGGCGAGTGAACCTCGTCGGACACCACCCCGATTGGGACTTCGAGTACCACGACGCCCTCGTCGTCGATGCGCCCGTCGACTTCGTGCTGTCGGAGTACGAAGCCTGGCGGGAAGATCGAGGGACCGAATGGGATGGCGGACCGTTCACGATCGACGTCGCTCCGGACTTCCTGCACAAGGGGAATATCAGTGGTGGTCCTCCGTACGGACTCGAGGTTCCGAACTCCGGTACCGACGGGCTGCTGCTCTGGGAGAGACACCAGACGACGTTCGTCAACTACCTCCGCATCGCCTTCCATTGGGCTGGCTGTCCAGGCTGGGACCCAATCCTCCTGCACGACGGGGCCGCACCGTCGGAGCCCTTTCCGGCCGTCCTGGCCGAGATCGGGGCCGAGCTCCTCCCGATCTGACGGCGGACGAATATCCCGCGCATGGCGCAGCGGGCGTGCGGTTGAGCGCCGTTTGCTGATGGCGGTACGTGCCGGTACCGATCGGTAGCTCGCTGGCGCGGCCCGGGCGGGATCGACACCGAGCGAGGTTACCGATCGGGTCGCCCGAGAACCCGGTCCGGCGTCCCTGAGCGATCACCGGCGTGTTGCATCGGGGCCAGGG
>CADCWJ010000783.1 GCA_902806365.1 uncultured Thermomicrobiales bacterium | reverse complement strand
TGCGCGGCTCGGCCTTGTGTCGATGACGCTGGTGAAGACGAACGTGGTCTTCCGCCACCGATCGCTGGCCGCACACCGAACCTCGCGCTGTCGGTGGAGGCGGTGTAGTCAAGGAGGCCCGCCATTGGCCCGTCGGGGTCCGTACCGGGACGACGATCAGGCTGTGCCGGATCCGAGAAGCACCCGACGCCGGACGGGTCTACGCCGCCCAGGGCGGGTACGCCTCGCAGGTGGGCGCCGGGCCGGAAGCACGGATCGTGACCAGCATCACGCGGGAATCAGGGTGCTCGCGCGCGAGTCTGGAGCGTGTCGCGTCTCAGGTCCACTCGCCGGGATCGCCTCAACGACCTCCGACTGCTGGAGGAACAGGGCCGCCGCACCGAGGGCGCCCGACTCCTCACCCGGGAACACCGACGATACGATGTCGAGACCCGCGATCGCGTCGGGCAATGCCCTCCACTCGACCTCACGACGGAGTGGATCGAGGACGCACGCGCCAGAACGCCCGACCATACCGCCGACGACCACCACCTGCGGATTGAAGAGTGTTACGAGGTTGCCGATAGCGATGCCTAGGTACCGGCCTGCCTCGGCGAGGACCGCGCACGCCAGCTGGTCACCTTGCTTCGCCGCAACGAGCACCTGTTCCAGTGCAGCCTGGGCCGACACTCCGTTCGTCGCTTGAACGAGCGGAAGGTGGCCCGCGAGACGGGCCTTTGCCCTCACCTGACGCACGATCGCGGGACCGGACGCGAGCGTGTGCAGGCAACCCTGGTTACCGCAGTCGCACAGCGGACCGTCCGGCAGGACGGTCACATGCCCCAATTCTCCGGCGAGTCCGTCGCGTCCGAAAGACAGCACGCCGCCGACGACCAGGCCAGCGACGATGCCACTGCCGACGTGGACGTAGACCAGGTGGTCAATGCCTTGTCCAATGCGTGCCCAGTGCTCCCCGAGCGCGGCGACCTTCGCTCGGTTGGCCACACGGACCGGCAAATTGAGCCGCTCCTCCAGAGCGTCCGCAACCGGGACGTCTTTCCAACCGAACGGCACAGCGACGGTGATTCGCCGGCCGGACCCGTCCACCGAACCGGCAACGCCGACGCCCAGGCCCAGGATGGGCGCGTCCGCATCGGCCCGCAGCAAATCAACTCCTTCGCAGACGGCGTCCAGATAGTCGCTCGGTACACTGCCTCCGACTGGAATGACTACCTCGCGCTCGAACTGCCCGTACAGGTCGACCAGGACGACGGTGCAGGCGTCGTCACCAAGCTGCGACCCGATGACGAAACGCGCGCGTGGGTCGATCTCGAGCAATACCTGGCGGCGGCCGATACCGCCGCGCTGTTGCGTTCCAACCTCCCGGATCAAACCGTCGTCGAGCAGATCACCGACGATGCCGGAGACGGCACCTTTACTCAACCCGGAAAGTTGGGCAAGCCGGGTCCGGCTCGTCCGTCGCTCGGCATGGATCAGCCCATACAACTGCCCGCGACTGTCCCGCCTAGCGGTGCCCGGGAGAGAATCGCGCTTCTGTTTCACAGACTCGGTACTCATTTTGTAAGATTTCCAAACTTATTGACCATTGGCGATATGTAGCAGGTGATGGCTGATTGGTCAAGCGATCGGCAACTGAGCCAGCAGTCTCGATGTCTGTCTGCCTCTTGCAATGAGTCGTGCCAGGCCCGCTGCGATCTCTCGACGATCCCATAGCGGCAAAGAGATGAGCATAGTTCTAGGTCGACCGGTTCAAAGATGTGCTGTCCATGCCGCTCGAGTCTG
>CADCWJ010000782.1 GCA_902806365.1 uncultured Thermomicrobiales bacterium | reverse complement strand
CTTCCTCGTGGTCGCGCACGTAGAG
Source organism: uncultured Thermomicrobiales bacterium (assembly GCA_902806365.1). Lineage (GTDB taxonomy): Bacteria > Chloroflexota > Chloroflexia > Thermomicrobiales > UBA6265 > CADCWJ01. The sequence goes on along the minus strand of CADCWJ010000782.1, from coordinate 3,686 downwards.
GTAGAGATGGGCGAAGAACTCGGCCTCGGGGAGGGGATAGGTCGGGTTGATGCAGAGGTATGGGTGGGGCCAGGGAGAACGGACACCCGGCTCCGGGCGGACCTCGATCCGGCGGCCGACGCGCATCCGGTAGGTGAGACCCGGATACTGCCGCGAAGGCAGTTCCAGGTACCCGTGTCGCTGAAGCTGGCTCCAGAGGGCCTCACCGAGTGTCGTCCGCGCGACCTCTTCCGCCCGGTGGCGGGCGTCCTCGTAGTCACGGTGGGAGAAGCCGAATCCGGCGGTGCGCTTCGGCAGATGGTCCCAGCGGTGCCGCCAGGGCAGCTCCACCGGACCTTCGGCGACCGCGGGTGACCTCACGATTTCGCCACGCAGCCAGGCGCGGCAGCGGGACCACCATGATGCTCCCGCCGCCGCACGTGACACTCGTGTTCTCGACGGGTCGATGCGCTCGTGCATGCGAACGATAGTGCCCGGCTAGCCGCCCGCGATCGGAGCAATGATCTGATATTCCTCGGCGGCCGGGTCGAAGGGCGTCCGGTCGATGACGTGTACCCCATCGACCTTCTTGGATACGGCGCAGCCGCTGGCGCGGGCCTCTTCGAGGATTCGTTCGGCATCGGCCACGGCGCTCCGGGCCTCCGCGGTATCGGTAGTGGTCCACTCGACGAGCTGATGGCCGTGGCGGTTGGCAACGATGATGCGACCCATGACAGCCTCCTGTGGCGGGAACGACCCCCGGCAATTCATGTCATTATCCGGGGCCCCATCCTACGCCTGGCTTCCCCTGAATGCAAGAGCCATATGTGGCTCAATGCAGACGGGATTACGGGGACGTCAGGAATGGTTACCTTCCGCCGACGGCTCTCTGGCGGCGTCCCGGATCGCGGCGAGAGCGGGGTCCTCGATCTGGCGGTCGGCCATGATCGTGAAGCCGGCGAGCGGGAGTTCAGGGTGCGCATCCCCCAGGTGCCGTGCCTCGAGAAAGGCTTCGAGACGATCGACCTCCTTCACGAACCGTGCTTCGGGCGTCGCCTGCGCCTCATATTCCGCCCACAGACCGGCCATCTCGTCGCGGATTCGCTCCGGCAGCGGCTCCAGCAGCGCGGCCATCGCGGCCTCCTCGCCGTTCCGCTTGGCCGTGGCGTTTCCGGGACTCCGGACGTGGTTGACGCTGAAGAAGGCCCGGACCGCATCGAGATCGGCACGATCGGGGACATCGCCGGGCTCGTAGGGTGGGGCATCGCCGAAGGTCGCTTCGGCCAGGTCGTGGATCAGCGCCATCTTGAGCACCCGGCCGGCATCGAGCTCGCTGTTGTCGCTTGCGACAATCCAGGCCACGATGGTGGTCAGGAAGCTATGGTCGGCGACCGATTCAACCTCATCGGGCGGGACGCCACGATCGACCCAGCCGGTGCGCCTGATCCGCTTCAGATTCGCGAGGGTCAGGAAGAGGGAGGCAAGGCGCGAGGGGTCGGCATAGTGATGCGCGGAAGGTGCGGTCGATTCGATGGTCATGAACCCGCCCGCGCCGTGCTCGCCGTACCCAGGCGCTCGCCGAGAAACGCCAGCGACCGTGCCCATGCCTGTCGCGAGGCGTCGTATGCGACAGCATCGGGATCGAACGTCAGGAACCCATGGCCGACACCGGGGTAGATGACGAACTCGTGATCCTTCCCGTAGCGGTTCAGCAGCGCGTCGTACTTCGCGACATTGTCCATCCCGACCCCCGCGTCGCCATCACCCCAGAACCCGAGCAGGGGGGATTCGACGCCGGCGGCCTCGTCGTCGTCGCCAGCCATGATCGGGGCCATTAGTGTCCGCTCGCGATAGGGGAACCCGTAGAAGATCACGCTCGCGTGCGGCATCGGATGTCGCGAGGCCGCCAGCATCACCAGCGTGCCGCCCATGCAGAAGCCGATCGTGCCGACCTTGCCGGAGGACGCCTCGTGATCGCGAAGCCAGAGGAGCGTGCTCCGGATATCGGCCAGCGTATCCGTCTGCGACATCTGGGCCATCCGGGCCCGGAGCAGTTCGCGTGTTTCCGGTTTCGGGCCCTGGCGAAAAAAGAAGTCCGGCATCGCGGTGATGTACCCCTCGGCCGCCAGGCGGCGGGCGAGATCCCGGTAGAAATCATTTGGACCGTTGATGTCGTGGATCAGCAGGATCGCCGGGGCGCCGGCCGCACTGTCGATCGCTTCCGGCAGCGCCACGAACGCGGGCATCGATCCGGAATCCAACGGAATTTCGACGGTCAGCTCCTGGAGCGGCGCGCCGCCGCGAACGGGGTGGGGGCAATGGTCATGGCACATGACGTCTTCTCCTCTGACCGGTCATGGTCGATGACACGACCTCGCGATAACGGGTCAGCATATCCATCACAGTATGACAGCAGGCCCACCCGCGTAAGGCACGGAGAAGGCGAGCGGACAAGAAGCCAGGAGCGGGCGTGTTGACGAGCCGGGCGGGCGCTGCTATCTGGGGCGATGCATCCGCGAGCGACCGGAAGGGGTGAGCCATGCCAGCACTGATGATCGGAATCCAGGCGCCGCTGTTGCCGGGGAACACCCTCGACGAGCGGTTTGCGACGGCGGCCCGGCTCGGCTGCGACGGCGTCGAGCTGACCATCGCGGCTGATGCTGACCTCGATGCCCTCCAGGCCGACGTAGATCGGGCGGCGACGGCGTCCGGCGTGCCCGTGGCGGCGATCTGCACGAGCGGCGGGCACGATCCGCTGCGCGACGACGCGGGCGAGCAGGCGCAACGGTTCGCACTGCTGCGTGAGGTCGTTGGGTTCGCCGACGCGATTGGGGCGCGGGGAGTGGTCTCGGTGCCGCACCGTCCGGCGGGACGATTCGGCTCGCCCGGGGAACGAGCCCGGTTCGTCGACGGGTTGAGCGAACGGGCGGTCGATGCCTACGGGACGTGGGCGGCGGCGCTGCCGGAGGGGTCGGCGGCGGTCTTCCTCGAACCGCTGAACCGGTACGAGTCGTCGTTCCTCAACCGGGTCGGGCAGGCGGCCGATATCGCGCAACGGATCGCCCATCCGCGGGTGCTGGCGCTGGCCGACCTCTTTCACATGAACATCGAGGAGGCGGACCTGGCGGCCCCGATCGCCGATGCCGGACCGCTCCTCGGGCATGTTCATGTCGCGGATAACAACCGGCTGGAGCCGGGCGCCGGCTGCCTCGATCTCGTTCCAACGTTCGCTGCGCTGGCGGAGATCGGGTACGACGGGTGGGTCAGCCTCGAATGTGGGCTCTCCACCACCGGCGACGACCGCGAGCGGGTCCTCGCCGCCGCGATGGCCTATCTCCGCGATCAGTGGGCCACCGCCGACGGACGCGTCACCGAACCAGTGGCAGGATCGGGGTAGTGGGCTGTGCGGGTGCAGCCTAGACCGGGCAGGGGGGAGCGACGGCGGACTAATGTCCTCGCACCGCTCTGGACTCACGACATATCCCATTAGCTGAGCTTGTCGCCGGGCCAGCAACGATGTTCAGCCTGGTGTGGCTGGTCAATAGGGACTCCGGATGAGCTCGGTCGTCGCCCAAGTCCCCAATTGCCCGCACGCCAGCCCTGTGCTCCAATACGACCACAGAGTAGGCCGGGGCATGGAGAAGGGATGGACGCATGGCGAGTGAGGTGGGCGGGCCGAAGATCGCGATCATCGGGGCCGGTGGGGT
>CADCWJ010000781.1 GCA_902806365.1 uncultured Thermomicrobiales bacterium | reverse complement strand
TCGGCGATTCCCGCTTCGGGCGGTTCAGCGCGCCGGTGGTGACAGCCATGGTTCGTTCATCCCCGGAGAATCGTGATCGCGGCGTCTCGATTCGTCACGGGCACAGCCGTCCCAGGGCCCTCTGAATCGATCGTGTCCGTACTGTAACGGATGCCCGTCTATCTCGTCAGCGCGATCGCTCCCGCCTCCGGGCAAGGTCCATACTCATGGAGGGATATTCCGGAAGGAGGGCGTCATGAGAGAAGCCAAGACCGCGAAGCTGTTCAGGAACGGTGGCAGTCAGGCGGACCGCCTGCCCGCCGAGTTCCGCTCTGAGGGCGACGAGGTCTACGTCCGGCGCGACGAGGCGACCGGGGACGTGAGTATCTCAAGCCGCGGCCGCAAGCCATCCTGAGCGGAAGCTGTTCGTACGATTCGACAGCGTTCCACAAGAGGAGCAGGATGCGTTCGCCCGGATCACGGATGAGATCGTCGCCGATCGACAGGATCATCCCATTATCCTGTCGCTCACGACTTTTCGACGAAGACGATGATGACGCATGACGGCAAACGTCTTCATGCCGGATACGGATAGCGTCAGCTACATCGTCAATGGCCGCTATCCATCTGTGCGAGCACGTTTTGCAGAGACTGATCCTGCTCGAATCTGCGTTTCGGTCATCTCCCGCGCGGAACTTGTCACCGGACTCAAGCGATTGCCGCCGGAGCATCCCTTACATGCCGTTGTTATGCGGTTCCTTGAAGGGACTACGCTCCTCGCTTGGGAGGAAAGGGCGGGGCTGACATTCACGCGGCGGAACATGCATGCGATGCCAGTTTGGCGTCTGGAATCCTTGAACGGCAACCGTGCCGGACAATGATCGATCCGGATCAACGATCATTGGCGAATCTGTTTTGAATGGGATGGCGTGACTTCTGGCCCAATCTCCATCGAGATCGTCGATTATCACGAGAGCCGGGTGTCAGCGCCACGCCTAGGAGAGCGGTACATGCTGGAGATGCGCGAACACGAGCCGATTCATCCGGGGAGATTCTGGCTGAGGATGTGCTCGTGGAGCTTGGCATGAGCCGGCGTCAACTCGCCGACGCGCTCGGTGTCTCACCGAACCGGATCTCGGAGATTCTCCGTGGCCCTCGCGCGATCAGCGCCGACACCGCGGTGCGGCTGGAGCGGTGGCTGGGCACATCGGCGACGATCTGGCTTAACCTGCAGCAGGCGTACGACCTGGAGGTCGCCGCGATTGAATCCGGGGTGGCGATCGCGCGCAAGGTGACACCCCGCTCACCGGCGGCCTGAAGGACTGATCAGCGGCATGGTATCTGCAACGAACGGGGCATCAACGTTCCGATAAGCGTCGCGTGGTCCGGAAGGACCGAAGGAGCCCACCATGAGTGACCCCAGCGTCGATCGTGAAATGGAAGCCAACGAGCAGCGCGCGAACAATGCCGGCAACGATGATGACGGCTCCCTCGTGGACACAACGGAGCAAACGGTCAATCCGCTGACCAGGGGTATTGACCTTGGGGGCGACAGCAACGGCGGCGACGATGACATGGATCCGGATCGGCAGCGCCGTCTCAACGACGCTGAGCAGAATCCCAGTTGACAACGTCCGGCACGCACGATGCAGACAGGCACGAGCCGCTCCGGTTGCCGGAGCGGCTCGTTGTTATGTCGTCGGGCCTTGCCGGATTGCGGCCGGTCATAGCCCCACATGCGCGAGAATGGTCGTGATGACCTCGTCCAGCGGCGCGCTGGTATCCACCTCGAACGACGCACCCGCCCGCAGCAGGGGCTCGACGGTCTGCTGGAACTCGAGCACCTCGGCGAGCTCGGCGGGGCTCTTCCCGTAGTCGTTGGTAGTCCGGGTCGCCAGCCGTTCCACGATTAGCGGAACCGGTGCGCTGAGCAGGATAATGTGATCGAGCTGGGGATAGAACGTCGCCTGATTGCGCACACACCCGCTCAGGAACAGCGCTCCGGCATCGTTCGTCGCGAGCAGTCGCTGGATGCGGTCCTCGCGCCAGAGCCATTCCGTCCCTGTCCACCACGACAACCCGTTGAGATCGGTGTCGATCGCCTTGTACCCGCGCGCGGCCAGGTTGCCAATGACGGTCGACTTGCCGGTTCCTGACATCCCCGTCAGCAGCACCCGTTTCATGGCGCGGCGCGGGCGATCGCGGTGATCCAGGCACTTGGTGCGCCATAGAGATGGCCGGTTCGTGACTCCAGACGATCCAGCACGAACCCGTCGGCGAGGCAGGCCCGGGCATAGGCGTCCGAAAAGAAGTGACGAACCTTGCCATCGAGGGCGAACATGTCCC
>CADCWJ010000780.1 GCA_902806365.1 uncultured Thermomicrobiales bacterium | reverse complement strand
GGCTGGGAACAGTTCGACCTTGGCAACCCTTCCCCGCCGGAGGAGGACGACGGCACGCGCCCGATTTTCCGCCCTTACAAGCCGACGACGAGCCCGTCACGGACATTTCCATCCCTCACCTACATCCTGAACAACGGGAACAACCCGCCAGCGACCTTCACGGGAACCTCGCCCATGGGCGCGGTCTGCGGCGAGGGTCAGACGTGTTTGACCGGTGAAGTAATGCCGACGACGAACCGGACGATGAAATTCCGGGTCTTTGTGCGCGACAATCGAGCCGGTGGCGGCGGAACGAACTTCGCCAACACCAACGTGATCGTTAACGCGGCCAGCGGGCCGTTCATCATCACCGCGCCGAACTCGGCGACGACGGCGCTGGGCGGCAGTCAATTCACCGTCACGTGGGACGTCGCGAACACCACCGCGGCGCCCGTGAGTGCTGCAAACGTCCGGATTTCGCTCTCCACGGATGGCGGCCAGACATTCCCGAACGTGCTGGCGAACAGCACGGACAACGACGGCACCGAAGCTGTGACGCTGCCGAACCTGTCCGTGACGAGCGCACGCATCAAGGTGGAAGCGGTCGGCAACATCTTCTTCGATATCTCCGACACGAACTTCACCATCAGCGCGACGGAACCGACACCTACTCCGACGCCGACTCCGGAACCGACTGCAACTCCGAGCCCGACCCCGAGCCCAAGTGCCTCCCCGACGCCGACCGCAAGCCCGACGGTGGAGTTCGACTCGACGAACGTCACCGTGAAAGAAGATACGGGCGAGGCCAAACTCACCGTCACGCGCAGTGGCGATACGTCCGGCACGACGACTGTGAACTACGCGACCGCCGACGGCACCGCGAAGGCCGGCCAGGATTACACGGCTGAATCCGGAAAGGTCGAGTTCAAGCCTGGTGAAACGAAGAAGGAAATCACGATCCCGGTGGCGAACGACCCTTCCGACGAGCCAGCCGAGACATTCGGGGTGAACTTGACGTCACCCGGGGGTCTGGCGCGCGGCAACTCCTGCGGTCAGGCACCAGCCGCAGAATCCTCGAGCGCGAACATCACGATCGAAGATGACGATCCGACGCCAGCCGGCCTGGCGAATATCTCCACGCGCTTGAAGGTAGAGACAGGCGACAACGTGCTGATCGGCGGCATCTTCGTGACCGGCAGTGAGCCGAAGAGGTTGATTGTGCGCGCGATTGGGCCTTCGTCGCCGGTACCCGGCGCGCTTGCGAATCCGCAGCTCCAGCTCTTCAGCGGCCCCGATCGGGTGGCGGAAAACGACAACTGGGTGGACGCGCCGAATCGCCAGGAGATCATCGACAGCACGATCGCACCGACCAACCCGCTCGAGTCCGCCATCCTCATCACTCTGCAGCCCGGCGCCTACACAGCCGTCGTCCGCGGCGT
>CADCWJ010000779.1 GCA_902806365.1 uncultured Thermomicrobiales bacterium | reverse complement strand
GCGCATTCGTCGCCTTTCGCCCGGTCCTCAAAAGGATACAGGAAGGGCGACGCATCTCACGTCGCCCTTCCTTCCTCGTACCGTGTACTGTCGCCCGCTCGTGCCGGAGCCGGTCAGGCCGCCTGGCGGTGGGCCGGCTCCGGCGCCGCCCCTGGCTCGCCGATCGGCCCGCGCCCGCGATCGACCATTGCCACGGGCTGGATGCTCAGGACCTGATCGTCCATCGGCCGCTGGGCTCGCGGTTGCGACTGGCGACGGATCGACCTGGTTGCGGCGCCGCTCTCGATGATGAAGGGGAAGATCGCCATCGCTCCGAAGGCAACGAGCCAGAAGCCGACGATGATGTTGATGAGCAGCGATTCCATGTTCCCGCATCCTTTCGCCGGGTCTTGCGCCCGGGGATATCCTGTCGGCAGCCGTCACATCAGGCGGGGAAAGGCCCTCGTGGGCTCCTTCGGTTGCAGGACGTTTCCCGAACGGATGAGCGCTTCCGGAGGCACTCAGTCTGGGGGAGTTCGGCGAAAGGCGAACCGCTGTTCGCGTTTCAACACCCTGTACGAACGCATGTTCTCATGTCTGTGTCTCCTTGTCAAGAGTGTACGGTCAACGCCGTTTCCTGCGCCCCGAACCGGAACATGCGAGCGTTTTGCCGTTCACAAACGGTTTACAATCCTGACGATCCGGGGCACTATGGGTTGCCTGCCGAGGGTCGGCATGTTCTGTGCGAATCAATCCGTACCCGTCTGCGGATGCCCGATACAGTGGCGGCGGCGTGGGCAATGGTGAGCGCCCGTCGAAGGCCATCCGGATCTGAAGATTCGCTCCCCGTGACCATGCCCGCTGTCCGCATCGGCGAAAGCAGGGGCAAGGCAGTTTCCAGTTACCGCGACACATCAGCCCAGGGGCCTGGCCGTGAAAACCCTTCTCCAGATTCTCAAGTATCTCAAACCCTACTGGCGCCGCCTGATCGTGGTCTACTCTGCGCTCCTGATCGCGCTGGGACTCCAACTCACGATCCCGAACGTGATCGGCCGGGCGATCGATGAGGGAATCGTCGAACGGAACCTGACCTTTCTCTGGCAGGCTGCCGTGATCATCACGCTGCTCGCCGCGCTGCAGGCAGGGTTCACGTTCATCCGGTCCTACGGCACGAACGTCCTCTCCGAACAGGTCGGCAACGATCTCCGCAACGAGCTCTACGCCAAGTTCCAGGAGCTCCCGTTCCAGTTCTACGACCGGTCCCAGACCGGTCAGCTGATGTCCCGCGCGACGGACGATATCAACAATATCCGCGGCATGCTGATGTTCTCGCTGCGGGCATTGGTCCAGGCGTTCGGGATGGTCGCGATCATCTCCGTGATCGTCCTTCGCACGAACCTGCCGCTTGGCCTGATCGCACTCTCCACCACGCCGTTCCTGATCTGGTGGTCGATCCGCTTCAGCGTCACGATCCGGCCGATGTTCCTCAAGGTCCAGCAGCAGTTCGGCGTGATGACGACCGTGCTCCAGGAGAATGTCGCCGGGGGACGGGTCGTCCGCGCGTACGCCCAGGAGCATGAGGAATCCCGGCGCTTCGAGACCGAGCTCGAGGAGTTGTTCGACCGGAACCTCCGCGCCGCCAACCGCTGGGCCTTCAGCTTCCCGATGACGCTGGCACTCAACGCCCTGAGCGTCGCCGGTGTCGTTTGGGTCGGTGGCTGGATGGTGCTGACCGGGCGGATCTCGATCGGCACGCTGGTCGCCTTCGAACGCTACACCTCGATGCTGCAGGAGCCGATTCGCTGGCTCGGGTTCGTCGTCAACCGGATCGCCAAGGCGATCGCCTCCGGCGAGCGAATCTTCGAGATTCTCGACACAAAGCCGAAGATCACCGACCGGCCCGACGCCCGCCCGTTGGACGCGATGTCTGGCGTCGTCACGTTCGAGTCGGTGAGCTTCGCCTATACCGGCGCGGTTTCCGAAGCGCTCCACGACGTCTCGTTCACCGCCAGCCCCGGCCAGATCGTCGCGATGGTGGGACCAACCGGCTCGGGCAAGAGTTCGGTGATCAGCCTGATCCCGCGCTTTTACGATCCCAGCGGCGGCCGCGTCCTGATCGACGGCGTCGATGTCCGCGAGATCACCCTGCAGAGCCTGCGGAGCCAGATCGGGATCGTGATGCAGGAGACCTTCCTCTTCTCGGTGACGGTCGCCGAGAACATTTCATACGGCCGGCGGGATGCCACCCGCGAGCAGGTCGAGGCCGCCGCCAAGGCCGCAAGGGCGCACGACTTCATCATGCGGATGCCGGAGGGGTACGACACGGTCGTCGGCGAGCGGGGCGTGTCGCTTTCGGGAGGCCAGAAGCAGCGGCTTGCGATCGCCCGGGCGCTCCTGATCGATCCCCGCATCTTGATCCTCGATGACGCTACCGCCAGCGTCGACAGCGAAACCGAGCACGAGATCCAGGCCGCCCTGCGCACGCTGATGGCGGGCCGGACCTCGTTCGTGATCGCCCAGCGGTTGACGACGATCCGCGATGCCAACCTCGTGCTCGTCTTCGAAGACGGCCGGATCACCCAGCGCGGCACCCACGACACGCTGCTCGACGAGCCCGGCTTCTATCGCGAGCTCTACGATCTTCAACAGCGAGATCAGGACGAGGCGGTGCTGGGAATCGAGCCTGAATCGATCGACGACCAGTTGGTCACCACACCGGTGGGACGGATCGGTCACGGAAACGGGAATGGAGCCACGGACAACGGTGCGGTGACAACCACGACGCTCGTTCCGTCCGGAGCGTCCGGAACGTCGGGCAGGGCGGCAGGAACCGGCCGCGCACGACAGAATGGGGCGGGCTAACCAGCATGGGCATGATTCGCGCTCAAGTCGACGACGATCTTCTCGGAAAGGCCTACGACAGCCGGATCGCGCGGCGGCTCGTCGGGTTTCTCTGGCCGTACAAGAAGCGCCTCTGGACGGTAACCGGATTCGTGGTGCTCGGCACCGCTGCCGACCTGCTCCTGCCGCTGCTCTTCAGCCGGGCGATCGACGAGGTTTCCGGCGAGCGCCGGCTCTGGATGATCAACGTCATCGGCGCCATCTTCGTCGGCGTCGTTGGCATCCGCTTCCTTGTGATGTGGGGGCAGTTCTACTTCACCCAGTGGCTCGGCAACCGGGTCGTGTTCGACATCCGGAACACCATGTTCCGGCACCTCCAGCGCCTCAGCATCGGCTACATCGACCGCCGCGGCGTCGGTGCCGTGATGACGCGGATCCAGAACGATGTGGCCGTGATCCAGGAGATGTTTTCCGACACCGTGATCGGGATCATCAGCAATGTCCTGGTCCTCGTCGGGATCGTCGCGGTCATGATGTTCACGAACTTCAGGATGGCGCTGCTCGCGTTCACCGTG
>CADCWJ010000778.1 GCA_902806365.1 uncultured Thermomicrobiales bacterium | reverse complement strand
CGGGCTGCGGAATGTTGCGCCGTCGTAGACGATCCGGTTGTAGGGTTCATCCGAAATGACGTAGATGCGCCGGCCGTTGCGTGCCGAGGCCTCGTCGAGCACGGTCGCGAGTCGCGCAAGGGTTGCAGCGGGATAGATCCTGCCCGTCGGGTTGTTCGGGGTACAGACGATCACGATCCGGGTGCGCGGCGTGATCGCGGCGGCGATCACATCGACGTCGAGGTCGAAGGTCTCCGCATCGATCGGCACCTTGACCGGAACCAGACCAGCTTCGAGGACGAGCGGTTCATATAGAAACCAGGGTGGCAGGCTGTAGATGACCTCATCACCGGGGTCGGCAACGGCTTTCAATGCCAGCGCGATCGCGGCGAATCCACCGGTGGTCAGGTGAATGTCGTCGGCCTCGAACGGCAGCCCGACATGGTCCCGCAGCGATTTGGCCGCGGCTCGTTGTGCTTCCGGCTCATTCATCTTGTAGGCGAACCAGAGTTCGTCCTGGGGCGTAAGCGCGTCACGCAGGGCATGTACGTACGCAGGCGATGGCATGTCATGCGGATCGCCGAAGGTGAAATCGAGTGTCCCCGGGAGGTGTCGCCGGTCGTCGTAGAAGTCCCGGAAGAACGCGAAGAGCATCTCGAACGGCGTGGCTAGGGAGATTGTGGAGACCCGCTTCGAAACCGGGCTATCGGTGTCCGACCACCGCCGCGAAAGTTCCTTGTCCATCCTGGAGGGATCGGGATTATCCGGCAGGGGCCGATTCACGAGAGATCCTCCTTGCAAGAATACGGTGCGCACAACCGGGCAATCCTGACGACTGACGATCCTGGCATAAAGGTCACTACGCCCGCATCCAGGGCATGCCGAAGACGACGATCTCGGTGTCGATGTGCTCCACTGCCGTTCCGGTAATGACCGGGAGGTGAACCGGTCACCCTGGTCCGGCGACCGGTTCAGCCGTGGTCGATGTCCTCACCCCGTATCCCAATACCACCGGAATGCGCTACGCATTGGTGGGGTCAGGTGCCGGCCGGATGTTCTGGTTGACGCGGAAGAGGTTCGCTGGGTCGTACCTGTTTTTGACCGACACCAGGCGCGGGTAATTGTCCCGGTAGGAGGCCCTTACCCGGTCTTCCCCCTCGTCCATCATCATGTTGACGTAGGCGCCCCCGGCCGAGTACGGGTGAACGGCCTCCCAGTAGGTCTTCGCCCAGGTCGTGATCCGATCGGCATTCGCGGGATCGGGATCGACCCCGGCGATCACCATGCCCCAGGTCGCGTCCCGGTAACTCCAGGCCGTGTCGTGGGTGCCAGCGCGGTGGGCGGCGCCATCGATCGCGTACAAATGCATGGTCGACTTCGGCGTCGGCAATGTTGAGCCATGCGCGATGTGGTGAGCAATGGCCTCGTCGCTCAGTTCGCGGACGAAATCTGCCTTCCAGTACCACTGGTCGCCGGGCGGATAGAGCCCGTCGAAGGCGCCCTGCAGCATCGGATACGGCATCGGTTGGACGCCGTGCAGCGCCGGGGTTCCGACCTTGAGCACCGGTGCGAAAACGGCGTCTGCCTCCTCCGCCGGACCGGTGTAGCACCAGACCACCCCGCACATCGCTTGCAGATGCAATTCCTCGGGGAAGGGCGGCGCCGGCGGCACCGTGAGAAAGGCAAAGAACCCGTTGAGCTCTTCCGGAGCGTTGACGATGAATTCCCGATACCATCGCATCACATCGCCGGCCTGATCGAGCGGCCACAGCGTGGGCCCGGCGACCACGGTGCTGAGCGGATGCAACTGGAACAGGAACGATGTGACGACGCCAAAGTTGCCACCACCGCCGCGCACTGCCCAGAAGAGGTCGTCGTGTTCTTCGGCACTGGCGGTCACGAACCGGCCGTCAGCCAGGACCATGTCCACGGCGAGCAGGTTATCGATCGCGAGGCCGAACGCGCGGGTGAGATGGCCGAGCCCCCCGCCGAGGGTCAGGCCGCCGACGCCAGTGGTGGAGATAATGCCGCTCGGCGTGGCGAGCCCGAAAGCGTGCGTTGCATGGTCGACATCGCCCCAGGTGCAGCCGCCGCCGACCCGGGCGGTCCGCGCAGCCGGATCGACGTGGACACCGTTGATCCGGGAGAGATCGATCACCAGACCACCATCGCAGGTGCCGAGACCGGCGCCGTTGTGTCCCCCGCCGCGAATGGCGAGCAGCAATCCCTGTTCGCGCGCAAAGTTAACGGACGCGATCACGTCGGCAACGTCAACGCAACGCACGATCATTCCGGGATGCCTGTCGATCATGCCGTTGTAGACGGTGCGGGCCGTCTCGTACTCCGTGTCGCTGGGTTGGATCACCTCTCCCCGCAGGGAGGCGACAAGTTGCTCGATTCGCTCCGGCGGTGCGGTAATCGATGATGTCCGGGTAGCCTGGGCCGTCATGCGGTTTCTCCTGCGATTGGGAAGGCATCCTGCCAATATGGGTCCCGTGGAGTCATGCCATGATGACCGCTGGGATCGGACGATCCCTCGGTAAAGTCACGTAATTGCGTCTACGTATGCTGCACCACGTGAGCCACTGACTACGTAGTCGCGGCTCGTTGCGCTGGGTGGCACAGGCGGCGGAATAACTCGCGACACGTGGAGGTCCGACGGGAGATCAGGTCCACAGGCATCATGCGCGAACCGGGATCAGGACATGGATTTGGACAGGAGTCTCGTCTTGCAACCGCCTTAGCCCGGGTCAATGCCCGCCTCGACGACCTTTCGAGGCCATCCTGGTGATCGCTCCCTGAGGCATGCCGGGTCCGGAGCAGCCGCGAGTGGCGAGCGGGTGCGAATGCACCCAGCCATGCCGGGGGTGGTGATCGAGTCAACGGCCCATTGTGTGACTCCATCGCCGCGTACCGCAGAGGGCCCCCGGTCGCTACCCTCCCGGCCGGATGACCACAATGGGCAAACAAACCGCCCGGGCAGAAAGCGTGGTCCAGGGATAGCGCCGCTCCTGATCCACCGCTGCCGGCGACTCAAGAGCGTGGAAGGACCGACCTTCACCTATCTGATCCGAATCGGAGGGCAACCTCCCGGTAGAAAGCGGTGGCGCCAACCAGTTCCTCGACGGGAACCGACTCGTCGACGGCGTGGGCCTTCGCAATCGAGCCCGGACCGAAGACGATGGCCGGAATCCCGCCTTCCTGGAACTTGCTGGCGTCCGACCCGTACGGAACCCGGATCGGCGT
>CADCWJ010000777.1 GCA_902806365.1 uncultured Thermomicrobiales bacterium | reverse complement strand
GGCTCCATCGACTCGATCCGCGAGCGGCGGACATAGACGAACCCCGCGCCGCGCGGTCCCCGCAGGTACTTTCGGCTCGTCGCCGAGAGCACGTCGCACTGCAGGCGTTCGACATCGAGCGGCAATTGCCCGGCGGTCTGGCAGGCATCGAGCACGTACCAGGCGTTCGGCTGCCGCTCACGCATGATCGCCCCGATCTCCTCGGCAGGCTGGATGAGGCCACCGTTCGTGGGCATGTGGGCGATGAAGACCGCCTTCACCGGTCGATCCATCGCCGTTTTGAGCGCATCGAGAGAGACCTGACCGCTGGCGTCGTTGGGGACGACCTCGACCGCGACGCCCCGGTGCCTCGCGATCTGGAGCAGGGCAACGAGATTGCTTGCGTATTCCGCCTGCGTCGTCAAGACGCGATCGCCTGGCTCGAACGGGATTGCGTAGACCGCCATGTCCCAGCCCCGCGTGGCGTTCTCGACCAGGGCGATCTCGTCCGGTGCTGCATTGAGCAGCCGGGCGATCGAGGCGTAGACCGCGCCGAGCCGGTCGCTGGCAGCCGCTGCCGCTTCGTAGCCACCGATCGTCGCCTCCAGCGTCAGATGACCGATGACGGCGTCCAGTACCGGTTGGGGAGAGAGGGACGACCCGGCGTGGTTGAAGTGCGCGACGTGCGCGCAACCCGGTGTCTCCCCGCGCAGGGCGGTGACCCGGTCATCCAGCGACTGCGTTACCACCATGCTGTCATCCTTTGTCCTTGCTCCTGGTGCGTGCCGGCGTGCTGGCAGCATACGGCGTGGTCGTTCAACGGTCGATGTGGTGCCCAGCGCCAGCCTCCGACAGCCAGGTCACTATCCCATCGACCTGGGTTGGGCAGGCTTGCGTTCGTTCGCGAGCACGCCACTGATATCCGATGCCCCTTACTGGCTACATCGAGCACGCGGGGCTGATGGCGTAACGACCCGGTGGCCCGGCGGCGCGTCTCGCGGGTGTTGCTCGCGGGGAACGCCTCCCGGACAATGCCTGCCTGGATGCCTGCCCTGCCTCATTGTCCTGGAGCCATGTGTGAAGAACGAGCGCGTCGTCGATCTCCTGCGTGACCTGGTTGCCATTCCCAGCGTCAACCCGATCTACGACCCGGCGAGCACCGGCGAGGGCGATGTCGCCGCCTACGTCGAGGCGTGGGCCAACGGGCTGGGGCTGGAGCCGATGCGGCAAGCCGTGTTCCCTGGCCGGGACAACGTGCTCGTTCGACTACAAGGTCCCGCCGGCGCACCGGTGCTGCTGCTGGAAGCGCACATGGACACGGTCGGGGTCGAGGGCATGCCGGGCGCCTTCACGCCGAATATCCGCGAGGGCTGCCTGTATGGCCGTGGCGCGTGCGACACCAAGGGCTCGCTGGCGGCGATGATGGCGGCCGTCGAGCAACTGGCGGGCATGCGGGAACGCCTCGCCTGCACCGTGCTGTTGCTGGCGGCGGTCGATGAAGAGACGAGCGGCATGGGGGCCCGTGCCCATGTTGAAGCCGGTGGAACAGCCGATGCCGGCATCGTAGGCGAACCGACCGACGTCCGGATCGTCCATCAGCACAATGGATGCGTGCGCGGCAAGATCGAGGTGATCGGCAAGGCGGCGCACACTTCGGTCGCGGCCGAGGGCATCAACGCCATCGACGGCAT
>CADCWJ010000776.1 GCA_902806365.1 uncultured Thermomicrobiales bacterium | reverse complement strand
TTTTGGCGGGGTCCACTTGGCCGGCGATCCCGACGCCAATACCAGCGATCTCACCGATATTGACCCCCGCGTCTTTCATCGCGTCGTCACAGGTCGAGAAGATGCGGTTGACGAG
This sequence comes from uncultured Thermomicrobiales bacterium, assembly GCA_902806365.1. GTDB lineage: Bacteria > Chloroflexota > Chloroflexia > Thermomicrobiales > UBA6265 > CADCWJ01. The sequence goes on along the minus strand of CADCWJ010000776.1, from coordinate 2,614 downwards.
CTGGTCCGGCCCGTCCTTGGCGCTCGTCTTCTTCTTGCCGGTGCCCTTGACCTTGCCGGTCTCGACATCGACGACCGCGGCGAGCACCTTGGTTCCGCCGAAGTCGACGCCAATCGCGTAACGTGCCATTGCGACCCCTCCTCTACTGGTTGCTACTCGCCCACGCGCCGGGCATGTCGCCGCGACCGACCCAGCGGGAATCAGGCGCTGGCGTCGAAGGCGGCGATCACCGGCGCGAACGCCTTGATGCTGGCAGGGGTGCACGGGTCGAGCCCGCAAATGAGGTGCCGAAAATTCAGCTTGCGGAAGTCGTCCATCACCTTGACCTTGGTCTCAAGGTCCCCCTCGATTGGTTCCGGCCGGCTGCCCGTGTACCCCTCCATCGCGATACTCAGCCCCGCCGTGCGAACCACCGTCTCGCGGGCCCGGCCTTCGGCGTCGCAGGCGGCATCGAGCCTCTTCAGCTTGTCCGTGACGGACGCGGCATCGTTGTGCCAGCCGCTGTTCCAGGCATCCGCGTACCGCGCGAGAAGCCGCAGCATCCGCTCGCCCGATGAACCGATCAGGATCGGGGGACCGGCGGCGCGGGGGCCGCGCGGGATGTTGAGCCCATCATTGGCCTGATAGAACGAGCCCTGGAAGTCGGCCCTGCCCGAGCGCAGCAGCGGATGAATGATCTTCATCGCCTCTTCGAAACGGGTGACGCGTGGCTCGAAGGGGATGCCGAACCCGTCATATTCCGGCTTATGCCAGCCAGCGCCCAGCCCGAGGATGAAGCGACCTTCGCTGATCTCGTCGATCATCTCGGTCATCTTCACGATCACCCCGGGATTGCGGTAGGCGGTGCAGGCGACCATCGGGCCGATCTGGAGATTGGGAACCGAAGCGGCCACGGCGGCCATCAGGGTCCAGGCGTCCCAGGAGCCCCGGAAGCCCTTTTCCGCGTCGCCGAAGGTGAAATGGTCCGCGAACCAGACCATCTCGAAGCCAACGTCAGCGGCGACCTTGCACATCTCGATGATGTCCGTGAACCGGGGCGTATCGCCAAACGCCGCCTTCTCGGAGACCGGAACCATCAACCCGAGACTTGCACGGCGATCGCTGGGCGGCCAATGTCCGGTGGCCATGAGATCGCCGCCCAACAGCGAGCCAGGAGAACCGCTAGCAGACATGAATGCTCCATTCGCGAGCAGGTGGTGATTCGGAACGTGCCAGCTTGAACGCGCACGACGCTACCGTACCGCAGTCGCGGGATTCGGAACATATCTGTAATGCTGGCGCCGGGATGGGCTTCGCGCCGGGACGGTATGGGCGGGGGAATATGAGCGCGACACGGGAGACGTTGTCCCACCATGGTTGTCTGGAATGGCCCGAGTGCGGGAGATCCCTTGACCCATTCGGCGTCGCTCCGGTGCCGCATACCGCGCAGGCTCTCACTCCGATGCGGCTGCCCGGCACAGCCGTTGACCTGACAACCGGAGCGGCGCGCGAGCGACAACGGGGGGATCAACGCCGGGCAAACGAGCGCGTCTGCCCGGCAACGGTCGGCCTGGTGCCCTCCCGCCGGCGTTACTCCAGGCTCATCCGGCGCAGGCGCCACGTCGCCAGCAGGAGACTGATCACGACGATCCCGATAGTCGTGACGATCACCGTGGATTCAGCTGACACCTGCGGGATCGCGAAGCGTCGATCGTCGACGAGCCGCACGAAGAGCGACTGCGTGTAGTGGCGGATGCTGATCGACCGAATCCCGGGAAGGTAGCGCGTCAATGCCGATTCCCAGATGAAGACGTAGAACACGCCAACGATGAGGGCACGCTGAATCACGAGGCTGAGCAGGAGAAAGAGCGACCCAAAGCCGAGAATCGCGACCAGGCTCGAGAGCAGCGCGGGCAGCAGCAGGTCACGCATCCCGTCGTAGTGTCCAAAACTCGCGATCGCCCATGTCAGCGCGATCCCCGCCCACACGATCGGGATGGCGACGATCAGGATCGCGAGAAACTTCTGAAACACGATCCGGAACCGTCCGATCGGCTTGAGGGCCAGATACTGAAGTGTCCGATCCTCGATCTCGTCTCCCAGCGCGGCGGTCGCCAGCACGAGCGTCGCCAACGGCAGCAGGGTCGCCGCGAAGAAGTCGAGATAGATCGACTCGCCGAAGATCGTGCGTAGATCGCGGAGCGATGGCTCGTCCGGAACGAGCTGCGGGATCAGGGCAAACAGCGCTGACAGCAGGCAGATCCCGATCAGGACGAAGATCGACTTGGAGCGGGCGAACTGCCTGATCGTCAGGGACGTGATGGTCAGCATGCTCACCCTTATTTCTCCACCAGGTACGAGAACACCGAGGTCAGCGACTCGTCGGTCGGCTGGATCTCGAAGAGCCGGATCTTCTCACGCTGGGCCGCGAGCGGAACGATGCGGTAGAACGTCCGCACATCGTTGGTCGCTGCGATGATCCGGTCCTGGGCGTCGATCCGGACCGATTGCACGGCAGGCTGCCCGATCAGGACCGAAGCGAGGCTGCGGGGATTCGACGCCCTGATCCCGACCTCGTGATCGTGCTCGTCGATCCGGTCGCGGATCGCCCGGAAATCCCCGGCGGCGGCCAGCT
>CADCWJ010000775.1 GCA_902806365.1 uncultured Thermomicrobiales bacterium | reverse complement strand
CTCGGCTTCAGCCGGGACTTCTCCGAGATGACGGCGGAGGATTTCTTGCAGGCAGTGGCGTCTCGCGCCAAGCCTGTCGAGATGCTGGTCGGAGAAGCCTTCGCCCTGGGACGGGACCGGGCCGGGACGACCGACGTCCTCGCCTCGATCGCCGGTCGTCTCGGGTTCCGATTCACCGCGATGCCCCGCCTCCACGACGGGGAGACGATCATCAGCAGTAGTGCCATCCGCCAGGCGGTCATGGGCGGCGATGTGGTGAAAGCGCGGCGACTGTTGGGTCGACCGTTCCGCTTGTTCGGGCCCGTCATCCACGGCGCCCACCTGGGCCGCACCATCGGCTTCCCGACCGCGAACGTGGCACCGGCGATGCCGCTGGTCGCCCCGGCAGACGGCATCTACGCGACCCGATCCTGGCTACCGGACGAGGTCAAGCCCCGCCTCTCGATGACCTATGTCGGTCAGCGTCCAACCGTCAACCGAGGCGCGCGGTTGATCGAGACGCACATCCTAGACTTCGACGGCGACCTCTATGGCCGCGAATTGCGCGTGGACCTCATCGCCCGGATCCGAGACGACGCGCATTTCGAGAGCCTCGACGAGTTGGTCGCCCAGTTGCACCGTGACGAGGCTACGACCCGTGCCCTGCTGGAGGGAATCCCGGCCCCGGCGTCAGAATCCCGCACCGGGCGTTCGGGCTTGGGCCAAGCCGAGCCCGAGGGACGCTGACCTACGACGGTGACGCCCCGTCCCATCGAGCGTGGAATGTCCGATGAGCCGGGCATCGAACTCGGACCGCTCGGTGAAGAGCACGTTGGCCGCTCCGCTCGACATCCCCGGATTGGATGCCGCCTTACCCCCGTGATATACTTTGGTGTTGTCGCGGCATATACACGCTGGGACTGTGTCCAGCGTGTCTTTGTGTTGGGCGAACGCGACGGTCCCATGTCCCGAGGAGGCTTGCTATCTCTCGACCAGTTCAAACGCGGATCAACGAACGGATCCGTATTCGCGAAGTCCGGGTCATCGACGAAGAAGGGCAGCAGGTAGGCGTCATCCCGACCCGGGATGCCCTAGAAATGGCCCGAGAGCGAGGCCTCGACTTGGTCGAGGTGGCGCCGAACGCCATCCCGCCCGTCTGCCGACTGATGGATTATGGCAAGTTCCGCTACGAGCAGAGTCGCAAAGAGCGGGATTCACGTCGTAATCAACACGTCGTTGAGCTGAAAGAGATCCGGATCCAACCGAAGATTGGCGATCACGACCTCGAGACGAAGAGCCGGCAAGCCGCCAAGTTCTTGGACGCAGGCGACAAGGTGAAGTTCACCGTCCGCTTCCGGGGCCGGGAGATGGCTCACCCGGAGATCGGCCGAGGACTTCTCGACCAACTCGTCGAGATGTTGCGCTCGACGAGCACCGTCGAGCAGACCCCTCGGCTCGAGGGGCGGACGATGACGCTGTATCTGGCTCCGGTGAAGCCTAAGCTTGCCCCGAGCGAGCGACCGTCGTCGGCGCGAGTCACCGGTGACGATGTGCCCGTTGAGGGCGACACTGACTTGGGCGACGTATCACAGGTGGTCGCTTCGGGTTCAGGTGCGGACACTGCCCCGGCCACCGCAGGCCCGACTACGGCTCCGGTGACAGTCTCATCGGATTCGGAGCCCACTGCCGAGTAACCAGGCGACGCCCGGCCGATGTGGCCAGAGGCGGCCACGGCCATGAGGAGGACATAATGCCAGGGAAGAAGCGAGCGGCTGGTCCGAAGCTGAAGACCCACAAGGGTGCGGCACGCCGGTTCAAGTTCACCGGCACCGGCAAGATCATGCGGGCAAAGGGGATGAAGAGTCACCTGCGCCGGCGTAAGGCTCCGCGTGTCAAGCGGCAGTTCGATCGCATGTTGGTGGTTGACAAGACGAATGAGCGAGGCATCAAGCAGATGATGCCATACGGCGAGTAGGTTCGCGGGATTTTCGCAATCGTGATATCGGCGATTGATGATCGAGCGCAGCGAGTCGGAGTAGGGTGACATGGCACGGATCAAGCGCGGCGTGGCGGCCCACCGGCGGCACAAGAAGGTGCTCGCCCAGGTCAAGGGCCACCGCGCCACCAACAACCGTCTTTATAAGCGGGCCCATGAATCGCTCATGCATGCCCTGACGTATGCCTATCGGGATCGGCGCAACCGGAAGCGGATGATGCGCCGGTTGTGGATTACCAGGATCAATGCCGCCGCCCGGATCAACGGTATGCCGTACAGCCGTTTCATCCAGGGTCTGACACTCGCCGGGGTCGAAGTGGACCGGAAGATGATGGCCGACCTAGCCGTTCGAGACGAGGCTGCGTTCACCGCGCTGACCGACATCGCCCGCCGATCCCTACCTGCCGCCTGATATCGGGTTTGGATCACGAAGCCGCGCCGTGGCTCCCGAGTGCCTCCGGTCAGGTTATCGTCAGTACGCATAACTCACTGATTCGCGAGATTCGCTCGCTCCGCCGCCGGCAAGCCCGGATGGCGGAGCGAGCGTTCGTCATCGAGGGCGAGCGGTCCGTCGCGGATGCGCTCGGGCGAGGCGTCTTGCCCCGCGTGGTCCTGGTCCGAGAAGACTGGGCGCCACAATCGTCTGTGTTGCCATCACTCATGATGGCCGCACCGGTCGTCCGGCACGCCAGTCGAGCGGTCTTTGATTCTGTATCGGATGTCGAAACCCCGGCTGGCGTCATGGCCGTGGTTCCCATGGGTACGCCCCCGGACCCAGCGTTGCCGCTCGGTCTCGCGTTGCTGATCGATCAGGTGAGGGATCCCGGCAATATGGGGACCCTGATCCGCTCGGCTGCCGGCTTCGGTGCAGCTTGTGTCCTCACGACCGCGAGCAGCGTCGAACCGTATAACCCAAAGGCCGTCCGGGCGGCGATGGGTTCCCACTTCGCCGTCCCGATCGGCCCGTTCGACCCGCCGTGGAGTGATCGATCCCGGGACGGCTGCACCCAGATCGTGGTCGCCGCAGGGGAGGCGGGGGTGCCCCCCGAGGCAGTTGATTGGTCCCTGCCGAGCGTTCTGGTGATCGGGAATGAAGCACATGGCGTCTCGGCGGATATCCGTTCCATCGCGACCGTTTCCGTGTCCATCCCGATGGCCAACGGGGTGGAATCACTCAACGCGGGCATCGCCGGGGCGGTGATCCTGTCCGATGCGGCGCGCCAACGACGTATCAATGGGGTGACGAGCGTCGCCCCGGAGCGGAGTGGGACCAGCGAGACGGAGCGTGCAGATGACGACTGACACCATTTGCTAGACTGGGAATCCGTCTGGTGGCGACGGCTGCCGCTGCGGCTGTGTAAATCGCGTATGCCGGGATTTTGGGCAGAAAGGGAGAATCAAGATGGCAGAGTCTGGGAGCGATCGCGTCCGAAAGCAAGATCTGGTACGAATGGTCGCTTCAGAGACGGGACAGACCGAGAACCAGGCTATGACGACCGTCAACGCGGTCTTCGACGCGATCGAGCGATCTCTCGTCGCAAATAAAGAGGTGACGATCAGTGGGTTCGGTTCGTTCCGAGTGGTGAGCCGGGCCGAGCGCGAAGGGCGAAATCCGCAGACCAATCAGCCGATGATGATCGGGGCCCGGAAGAGCCCGGCGTTCCGGGCGGGCACCCAGTTGAAGCGAGCTGTCGGCGGAGAATAATCCGCCGTGAGGCGTGCCGATCACAGGGAGCGGCCGTTCTTCGATCCTCCTCGGGAGTGACTACATCACGACGCGGGCGGTGTGCCGGTGGCACTCGCCCGCGTCGTCGATTCTGCGGCCCGCCGCAGGGTGTCGGCGATCGTGGCCGAAAGATCACGCGCGGCCGCCTCGGCAGCGACCCGGATCGCGTTGGCGATCGCCGTCTCGCTGGACCCGCCATGGGCGATGATGACGGTGCCATCCACCCCGAGGAGTTGGGCCCCGCCGTACTCTCCAGAGTCGAGCCGGTTCCTGACTGCCCGGAACGCCGGACGCAGCGTCAGCGCGGCCAGCTTGCGCGGCCACGACTTGGTCAGTTCCTCGCGGATCAATTGGGTCGTCAGTGACGCGATACCCTCGGCGACCTTGAGCGCGACATTGCCCGTGAAGCCATCGGTTACCACGACATCGACCGTGCCGAGCGGGACATCCTTGCCCTCGACGTTCCCATGGAAACGCAAGCCCTTCTCGGCTGCCAAGAGAGGGAAGACTTCCTGGACCAGCTGGTTCCCCTTACTGGCCTCTTCGCCGTTGCTGAGGAGGCCGATCGATGGGGAAGGACGACCCAGCACCCGCTCGGCATACACGTGGCCCATCCATGCGAACTGGACCATATGCTGCGGCCGTGGGTCCGTGACCGCACCGAGGTCGAGGACCAGCGTCGCCGATTTCAACGTCGGAAGGGTCGACGCGATAGCCGGACGTTCGACGCCTGGAATCCGGCCGAGGAGGACCAGCGCCACCGCCATCACGGCGCCGCTGTTCCCGGCCGAGACCATCCCGACGGCCCGCCCCTCCTTGGCCTCCCGAATCGCCACCGCGATACTGGAGTTCGGCTTGCGGCGCGCGGCCTGGGCGGGGTGTTCGTCCATCCCGATGACATCTGCGGCATGGACGACAGACAGGTCTAGCCCCGTCGTCTCGTGACGGCCGAGCTCGGCGGTAACCTCGGTCTCGGGCCCGACCAAGGTGACCGGGATCGCGAATCGCCGCGCGGCCTGTACCGCGCCGGCGACGACCACGGTCAACCCATGGTCCCCACCGACCGCATCAACCGCCACCCGTCCGGCCGCGCTCACCGCCCTCGCCTCACTGGCGTCTCTCCCGCTCCGCGCTGACCGCTAGAGATCAATGTCGACCACCTCACGGGCGTGGGTCTGGATGAACTTCTTGCGCGGCGGCACGGCACTGCCCATCAGCATGTCGAACGTCTCGTCGGCTCGGATGGCATCCTCGACGTTGACCTGGACCAAAGTGCGGTTGACAGGATCCATCGTCGTCTCCCAAAGCTGGGACGCGTTCATCTCTCCCAGGCCCTTGTAGCGCTGGACTTCTGATCGCTCGCCGAGTTGGGCCTGGGCCTCGGCCCGCTGTTCCTCGGTGTAGACCCACCGCTCCTCCTTGCCAGACTTCACCCGGTACAGGGGAGGCTGCGCGATGAAGATTCGGCCGTCGAGGATCAACTGCTCCATGTGCCGGAAGAAGAAGGTCAGGATCAGGGTCCGGATGTGGGCACCGTCGTGGTCGGCGTCGGTCATTACAATGACGCGGTGATAACGGAGTCGGCTCGGGTCGAACTGGTCCCCGACCGACGTTCCCAGGGCGGTGATCAGCGTCCGGATCTCATTGTTCTGGAGCATCTTGTCGAGGCGGGCACGCTCGACGTTGAGAATCTTGCCCCGAAGCGGCAGGATCGCCTGGAAGCGGCGGTCGCGACCCTGCTTGGCCGTGCCACCGGCGGAGTCGCCCTCGACGATGTAGAGCTCGGCCCGCGACGGGTCTCGCTCCGTGCAGTCGGCCAGCTTGCCCGGCAGGCTGAATGACTCCAGCCCGCCCTTGCGCTGGACCAACTCCCGTGCCTTCCTGGCGGCCTCGCGGGCCCGCGAGGCGTTGAGGCACTTCTCGATGATCCGGCGTGCCGCCTGAGGTGTCTCCTCCAGGAAGGCGTTCAACCCATCGTTCACGGCTGTCTGGACTGCGCCAGCCACCTCGGCGTTGCCGAGCTTGGCCTTTGTCTGGCCCTCGAACTGGGGCTCCCCCAACTTGACCGAGACGATGGCGGTCAATCCCTCGCGGACATCCTCGCCCGAGAGCGACTCGTCCGGCTTGAGCAGACCGTTCTTTTTGCCGTAATCGTTGATGGTCCGGGTGAGAGCCGACTTGAACCCCGACAGGTGCGTGCCACCGTCGATGGTCGAGATGTTGTTGGCGAAGGTGTGGGTCGACTCTCCGTAGCTATCGTTGTACTGGAGGGCCACCTCGACGAGGCACGTCGGCATCTCCCGTTGGACGTAGAAGGGCTTCTCGTGGATCGCGTTCCGATTCCGGTTCAAGTGACGGACGAACGAGACGATGCCGCCCTCGAAGAAGAAGGTCACCTCCTGGTCGATCCGCTCGTCGATCAGGGTCAGCTTCAGGCCCTTCGTCAGGTACGCGGTCTCCCGGAACCACTGGGACAACCAGGTGAAGTCATAATCGTGGCCAGCGACGAAGATGTCGGTGTCAGCCAGGAAGCGGGTCGTCGTGCCGTGATCGTCGGGACCACAGGTGCCGACTGCCTTGACCGGGGCAACGGGCTTGCCGCGCTTATAGTCTTGGCGATAGACCTTTCCGGCCCGGCGGACCTCGACCTGACACCACTCCGAGAGGGCATTGACGACCGAGGCCCCAACGCCGTGCAAGCCGCCGCTCACCTTGTAGCCGCCGCCGCCGAACTTCCCTCCAGCGTGGAGGACGGTCATGATCACTTCTAGGGCCGACTTGTTGGCCTTTTGGTGCTTGTCGACTGGAATCCCCCGGCCGTTGTCGACCACGGTGACGACATTGTCCGCGCCGATCGTCGTGACGATCGTGTCGCAGTGCCCGCCGAGGGCCTCGTCGACCGAGTTGTCGACGATCTCGCGGACGAGGTGGTGCAGACCGCGCTGGTCGGTGCTGCCGATGTACATGCCGGGTCGGCGCCGGACCGCTTCCAATCCTTCGAGGACCTGGATAGACGCTGCCCCATATTCGGCTGGCTTGGTGGTGGCGACCATCGATGACTCCTTAGCTGAACCGGTCGATCAAGAACGAGCGGCGAATATGCCGGGCGATAATGCATCCTGGGTGAAGACATCCGCCCGCTCGGCGTCGAGGATCTCTCGCGCCTCGCGATAGAAGGTAACGCGACCTGCGGTGAGGGCGACCAGGACGGTGGCATTGCCCAATAGCGCGAAGAAGAGCCCGGATGGTGAACCGACCAGCCCAATCCAGAGCGGGCGACATCCAAGAGCGATGCACTCTCCGAGGACGAACAACCGGACAGTGACGCCGGGAAATCGCAGCACGATGCGAACGCTTTCCACCACTGCCACTGACGCAGACCGTCGTCCAGTCACCACCGCGTCGGCGACGAACCGAAATCCCCACCAGGCGACCATGGAGAGCCCGATGAAGGCCGCCGGGACCATCCAGGTCGAACGGTTTACTCGGTCCGCCGCCACCGCCGCCACGATCACCGGCGTCGCTAGCAGGGAAGCAACACCGCCCGCCTGAATCATCGCGACCCACAGGTGCCCGGCTGTGATGCCCCACGCTCGGGAGTCTGAATCGGCGTTGGAGTCGGCGAGTCCCGGTGGCACTACGGCCCCAGAGACGACGGCCAGCACCAGTGCCGCCGAGATCGCGATAAGGACCAAAGTGACAGACCAGCCGACTGCTGGTGACCCTTGCGCCCAAGAGAAGGTCCCGGCGGACATCACCTCGGGACGCAGCTGTTCGGTGACAGAGAGTATCGGGGAGAGCGTCACGACGAATCGATCGGCCACCTCTCGCGCCGAGGGTCCTACCGAGGCGTCCGGAACGAGGGTTATCCCGATGCTGAGTGCCAAGCCGGCGCAGATTTCGGCGATCAGCAGGGAGACAATGGCGACAGGATGCCGAACCAGCGAGGCGAAACCTAGCCCGATCATCTCGACGGCGGCCGGGTCGCGCCGACCGGCGGGATCCCGAGGGACCGGTGCTTGGCCAGGCGTCATTCCCACCCCCGAGCCGCGATCCCGGCCTCATCG
>CADCWJ010000774.1 GCA_902806365.1 uncultured Thermomicrobiales bacterium | reverse complement strand
GCGGCCCCGTCCGATCGCCTCCATCGGCCACTCGACCGAGCCCCCCACCCAAGCCAACCTGCCGCCGCAGCCGAACCGCGCTCGCCTCGGCAACGCGGAGAACAGGGGCGCTCGCGGTCGATCGACGGGACAGGGCCAGGACCAGGGCAGCGATCGCCATCCCGATGAGGTAGGGAACCGACACGGCCAGCAGGGTCAGCAACCAATCTCGCATCACGGTGGGACCTCCGTTCAGCGCGTAGATGTCGGGGGAACAGTGCGACGACGATGCGCGGGACGAACGGGCAGATCGCAGCTCGTGCTGCGCCGCGTTCGCCGTCTGTGGCCGCCGGAATCAACCGGACCCGGTGGGAAAAGGGGTGGGGGACCGGGGTCGAGCAACCTTGGTCCGGAAGGAGGAGGAAGGCGATCGTGTCGCGGTCGGGATCGCCGCCCGGTGGACGGCGGGTCGCGGCTACGAGGAGAGCGCCGCCTTCAGGGTCTGCGCGGCCGGCTCCAAAACCACGGCGGGCACCGTGGCAGGACCGTCGCTTGCCGTGCTCATGCGGAGACCCCGTCTTCTCGACCGCCGAAGCGGCACTCGCCCGCCGGACATCGTGGGATGCGCGGTGCCCGGTGGGCAGCTCCTACCGCGTTGCGGGCGCGTTGAGCCAGTCCTCTAACCGGATCTGGCCGAGCCTGGCTCCGTTGAGCGGTACAAGCGATTCCTCGCCCAGCACCGCGCCGAAGTATGCCGCGTGAGGATCGGCAACGACCTGGCGCGCATCGTTTCGCGTCTGCAGACGCCGCCGGATAACCCCATCGAAACGGAGACGCTCGGGACCCGCGATTTCGACGCGGCCATTGAGCGGTGTGCCGGCGGCGACCCTGGCGACCGTCAGCGCCACGTCCTCCGCCGCGATCGGTTGGAAAGCCACGGGCGCGATGTGGACGTCGTTGCCGATCGTCCCGGCGTCCGCGATCCCATCAACGAACTCCATGAACTGCGTTGCGCGCACGATCGAGTACGGTATCGCTCCCGAGGCGATCAGCTCTTCCTGGGCGATCTTGGCCTGGAAGTACCCGTTGTCCGGCGACCGATCAACCCCGACGATCGACAGCGCGACGTGATGGCCTACGCCAGCGGCCGCTTCCGCGGCCAGGAGGTTCCGGGTCGAAGTCTCGAAGAACTCCAGGACGGCCGCTGGCTCGAAACTCCGCGGGTTGGACACGTCGACCACCGCCGAGGCCCCTGCGAGGGCTTCGGCCAACCCCGCACCCGTGAACGTGTTGACCCCCAACCTGGGTGATGCTGGCAGGGCCTCGTGGCCCTGTTCTTGGAGATCCGCCACGACCTTGGAGCCGATGAGTCCGGTGCCACCGATAACCACGATCTT
>CADCWJ010000773.1 GCA_902806365.1 uncultured Thermomicrobiales bacterium | reverse complement strand
CTGGGCGTCATTGCTTAAGCCGTAGTCGTCGGTTCCGTTCAGGGTGAGCGTGAGGCTTACCACAAGGGCGTAGGCCGGCGGCGGTCCCTCCGGTGCTGGAACCAGACGTGTCCCGGTCAGTTCGATGTCCTCTGCAAGGGCGCCGAGGCGGCCGTTGGGTTCCCGTCCCTCACAACTGCCCCGAAACGTGATCGTCGACCCGGCCCCGTCAACGACAGGCGGCGCTGATGATCTCCACAGATGCCGTGATCGCCCCATTAGGGGTCATCGTGATGTGGGTCAACATATGGACGATGCTGTCGTCGTGGGGCGTCGATTCTCCCTTGCGGATGAACAATCCCTGGGACATCTGGGTGAACACCCGTTGATCGCCGTCCTCGATCCCGATCAAGTCGATCTTGGCGACGTTGTCGATCAGCGGGTAGTCGGTGCCCGACACGGTCCCCGTGCCCTGCGTATGGCGATGGAAGGAGAAGTGCTCCTGCCCGCTCCTATCGCTGGTCGCGGTGCCGACAAGATGCTGCGTGCCACTCACCACCACGCGCTCGCCCGCACAACTGTCAAAGTCGTCGGTAAAGGGAATCCACAGGTTGTACTGGACAGCCGCGACCGCCGGCTCAGCCGACGCAAACAGGCTGAGGACGAGCATGACGGCAGCAGCGAGGACAGGTATTCTCGAGTGCATGGCGTGCTTTCCTCCTTTGTCAGTTGAACGGTGGCCTAGTTGCACTCGGCTCTGGAGCCCGCGTGCCGCAGTTGCATCTTCGTGTCGATAAACAAATAGTCATACCTGCAGGTCACGACGTCGCCGGTGACGGGATCGACATAGCTGACCGATTTACGGCTAAGTTCCCGGGTCAGGAGTGGATCGCCGTCCCTGGAGACACCCATGTCGGTGTACTCTTCCACTCCTGACTCGACGAGCTCGCCGTTGATGGTGAGCGTCCAAGATACCGTTCCCCTGGTGAAGTACGTGGTGACTCCTGATGCTGCTTTGGTCGTCTGGACGGTGCCCTGGAATTCGTAGCAATACTCGTGGAGAGCGAAATCGAACACGTACTCGAAACAGTGACCGTTGTGATACGGCTGGGGGGGAGCAGCGGCTGCGGGCCGTCCCGCTCCCAGCACGCCAAGCAGGAAGACAACACACGCGAGCATGGTGATCCGGGTGCGCATGCCGGGACTCCTCTGGCTGGACAGGGCACGGGTGGCCCAGTCAGGATGCACCGAACAGCCCGCCGCCTCGAGACAAAGCCAGCGTTGCGAGTCATGTAAAGCGATGGATTGGTATGTTCCCTCATAGTACCATACTCCTACGAAACACCAGAGGGGGTCCTGCGCGGACCATGAGTGGCTACGACAAGCGCAACGGCCCAGGCGTAATGCCTGGGCCGTTGCGCTGCTACCGGTTGGTCCGAATGACCGTGGACCAAGGCGTTCCAGGCACCAGTCCAATCCAGGGGGAAAGAGAGGAGTTGTGAGGATGTGGCGGGTGAACCACCGTCCGGCACCCGGGGCAGAGGTTACGGCGGCCCACCGGTTAGCTGAAGTCGGCAGTCGCACCACCCGTACCGTGGGTACGTGACCAGGGGAAGCCGGCGGTCCCAGCCTGTGTCAGGCGGCGGTGACGATCTTCCCCGATCCGTGGCAATCCGGACAGGTGATCGAGCCGTACCGCCATGACGTTGGGCCGGTGCTGACCGTGCCCGAGACCTCACCGTGGCCGGCGCACTCGACACCGGTGAGGCGCTCCGACTGCTCGAGGTTGTCAGGGGCGATCGACTCGAGGCGCTCTACGGCGTCGCGATCTCGCTGGGGCTTCGGCAATCCGAGGCGTTCGGGTTGCGCTGGCGCGACCTCGATCTCGACAAGGGACTGCTCAGCGTCCGGCACCAGCTCCGGGTCGTGGATGGTGTGCCGACGTTCGTCGAACCCAAGTCGCGGCGAAGTCGACGGACCCTGACGGTACCGGCGCCGCTCTTGGCGATGTTACGCCGGCACCGGACTCGCCAGAAGGAAGAGCGGCTCCAGGCCGGCCCGCGCTGACACGATCACGAGCTCATGTTCACCACACCAATCGGGACACCGCTCGACGGCTCCAACGTCCGCAAGCAACTGGCGGCGCACCTCGCGGCCGCGGGCCTGCCGGCGATCCGGTTCCACAATCTCCGGCATAGCGCGGCGTCGCTCCTGGCGGCGCGTGGCGTCTCCCAGCGGACCGTCATGGAGATCCTAGGCCATACCCAGATGGCGACGACGAACAACGTCTACACCCACGTCGAAACGGCGACGATGCGGGAGGCGACCGACCGGATGGGCGACCTGTTCGCCAGCGATAAAGCGTCGAATTGACGGGTTTGGCTACAGTTGGCGATTTCGAGGAAGGACACGCGATGACTAGGACAGCAGAAACCCCCGCCGTGGCAGGGGTTTTCAGAGGTGGGCCGCGAAGGATTCGAACCTTCAACCTGCTGATTAAGAGTCAGTTGCTCTGCCGTTGAGCTAGCGGCCCATGAGGAACACCGGCGGAACTATACGCAGCCGGTCCGAATCATGTCAAACGTGCTGGGCGACGCATGCATCGAGGACCGCGGTGTGACCCTCACCCGTCCAGCGGGGCGAATGTCGAATGCCATTCCGTTGCCCGTTCGTACGCGTGAGCGATACCGAGCACCGTTTCCTCATCGAACGGCTTGCCAAGCAGCTGCAACGAGACCGGAAGCGCGCCGCTCATCCCACACGGTATCGCGACTCCCGGGATCCCCGCCATGTTCGCCGGAATGGTGAACACGTCCGACAGGTACATTTGGTATGGATCATCGATTCGCGAACCGATGCCGAACGCGACTGTCGGGGAGGTAGGACCGGCGATCACATCGACCTGCTCGAAGGCCCGCTCGAAGTCCTGCTTGATCAGCGTGCGAACCTTTTGGGCCTTGACGTAGTAGGCGTCGTAGTAGCCGCTGCTCAGGGCATAGGTGCCCAGCATGATCCGGCGCTTGACCTCTGGGCCAAAGCCCGTTCCGCGCGTCATTTGGTAGGTCTCTCGTAACGTCGGCTCCTCGACGCGTAGACCGTACTTGACGCCGTCGAACCGCGACAGGTTTGCGCTGGCCTCGGCCGGGGCGGTGATGTAGTAGGTGGCGAGTGCGTACTCCGTGTGCGGAAGCGAGATGTCGACAAGCTCTGCGCCAAGGCTTTCCAGCGTCCCGATTGCGGTCGTGACCGCTTCGGTGACGCCTGGCTCCATGCCGGACACCGTGTACTCCCGCGCAACGCCGACCCGCACGCCGGTTAGATCTGTGCGCAGTCCGCGCAAATACGCCGGGACGGCGAGCGGGACCGATGTCGAATCGAGCGGATCGTGACCAGCGATCGCGCCGAGCATGATTGCCGCATCCTCCACCGTCCGGGCGAAGGGGCCGATCTGATCGAGGCTGCTGGCGAACGCAATCAAACCGTAGCGTGATACGCGGCCATAGGTTGGCTTCAGCCCGACGACGCCGCAGAACCCAGCCGGTTGCCGGATCGATCCGCCGGTATCCGACCCCAGCGAGATCATGGCCTCCCGGGCGGCGACCGCCGCCGCCGATCCTCCGCTCGATCCGCCCGGTACGCGGGAGATGTCCCAGGGATTGTGGGTCACCCCGAATGCGGAATTCTCGGTCGACGAGCCCATCGCGAACTCGTCGGTGTTGGTCTTGCCGAGAAACACCGCACCCTGGTCGCGGAGACGCTGAACGACAGAAGCGTCATACGGAGAGACATATCCCTTGAGAATGCGGGACGCGGCGGTCGTCGGCGCGTCGGTCGTCACCAGGATGTCCTTCAGCGCGATCGGGATCCCGGTGAGGGGGGCGGCAGTGCCGCTCGCGATCCGGGAGTCCGCCGCGTCCGCCTGGTCGAATGCGACGTCGCTCATGACGTGAAGGAAGGCATGGATCGCCGGGTCGACCGCCTCGATCCGTTCCAGGTGGGCCCTCGTCAGCTCGACGGCCGAAATCTGCCGGGCGTCAAGCGCGCTCCGGGCCGCGGCGGCGGTCATCCTCGTGAGTTCGTCCCGAGCGGTCACTCATCACCACCTTCGACCGGAGCCTCGATCGCGGCGCGAACCTCCAGGAAGCCGTCCCGATGGCGAGGAGCATTGGCCAGCACCTGGGCCTGGGTGAGCGACGGTCGGACTTCGTCGTCACGCAGCACGTTCTCCAGGACGTTGACCTGAGCGGTTGGAGAGATCGCGTCGGTATCGAGCCGTTCGAGCACGGCGATGTGGTCCAGGATCGAGGACAACTGGCCCCGCAGCGTCTGCTTTTCTTCTTCGCTCAGCCCAAGCCTTGCCAGCACCGCGACATGCTCGACATCTTCACGTGTGAGATTCATTGATGCTCCTGATGCTCGGTCTCATGTCCTGCCGGTGAGTCTAGCAGAAGAGCGGGAGTGCTCCGGGAATCCGGGCTGGCTTACCGATCCCGCACGACGACTCGCCCGCCGACGAAAACGTCCAGGACCTGAAGATCGGTAGACCACAGCGTCAGGTCGGCGCGAGAGCCAGCCACGAGGCGCCCACGTGCCATGTCGCCGAGCGTGCGTGCGGGCGTCGCTGTCGCCATATGCAGTGCTTCAGCCGCGGAGGCGCCCCCCCAGTCCACGAGATTGCGAACCGCATCGTCCATCGTGATCACGGCCCCGGCCAGCGTGCCGTCAGCGAGTCGCGCGGACATCCCCGTCACCGTCACCGTCTGGCCCCCGAGCGAGTAGATGCCCGCGCCGAGCCCGGTTGCGCTCATCATGTCGGAGACGATCGCGACCCCATCGGGGCCCTTCATGCGAAGCGCGAGCTGGACCATCGCCGGATGCGCATGCACGCCGTCGGGAATGATCCCGCAGACGATCCGATCGTCCGTCAGCGCGGCCACCATCGCACCCGGCTGCCGGTGATGGATGGGGGACATCGCGTTGAAAAGGTGCGTTGCCTTCGTCGCTCCGGCGTCGACGCCTGCCGAGAACTGCTCGTAGGTGGCGTCGGTGTGCCCCAGGCTGACGACGATCCCGCGTTCGATCAACGACCGGATTCGCGTGATCGCGCCCTCACGCTCCGGGGCGAGCGTGACCAATGCAATCGATGTCTCGCCGAGCCAGTGGGCGAACAGCTCATCGGAGGCCGCCTCGATGTAGCGAAGCTGGTGGGCGCCCTTGCGGGCAGGGGAGAGAAACGGCCCCTCCAGGTGCAGCCCGAGCGGAACCGCACCGGCGTCCGGGTCGATCTCGCTCCATGATGCGAAGACGTGGGAATACCGGTCGGCATTGCTGGTCACGACGGTCGGCAACCAGGCGGTCACGCCGGATTGTGCCGTCCAGCGAGAGATCGCATCGATGCTTTCGCTTCCGGTAGCGACTTCGTGACCGGTGGCGCCGTTGACCTGGAGGTCGATCATCCCTGGAGACACGATGTCTGCGTCAAGGACGATAGCGGGCAGGTTGCCGTCACGCTCATGATCCCGGGAAACCGATTCGATTAGTCCATTGCGGATTACCAGTGTTCCTCGTTCAAGTTGCCTGCCGAGGAGAAGCCGGCCGCGCACCGCGAATGCGTCAGGTGAAGAATCCGGGGAGAGGTTACCCATGGTGGTTGCCTCCCGCTGAGGCGAGGGCGCGCGCGGCGGTCAGAGCCGGATCCCGCACGATGGTCTGCGTCGAGATCGCCCACCGCTGTCCAAGCGTGCGCATGACCTGACACCGAAACGACGCCATATGGATGAACAAGCCGCCGGTGACGGCGAGATCGAACCCGCCCGGGAAGCCCAGCCGGCCCGCGACCACGTGGCCAAGGTCCGCCAGGTCGTCCGCCGTCGAGGTGATGATCCCCATGGCCACTTCGTCTCCCGCCTCGGCTTCCTCGGCGACGATCCGGCACAGCGAGGCGAGGCCGCCTTTCGTCATGGACGGTGCATAGACCCGGGCGATAATCTGATGGGGCTCGCTCAGCTGGAAATGCTCGGTGAGGCGACCGGTGAGGCGCGTCGCTGGTCCGCGTCCATCCGCTTCGCGCGCGAACGCCCGCAGCATCTTGCGGGTGACATCGTAGCCGCTGCCCTCGTCTGAAAAGATGTGTCCCCATCCGCCAGTTCGGGCGCGTACGCCCCGGCGGTCGACACCAATGGCTATCGACCCGGTACCCGCCACCAACGCCACGCCGACGCCGTCCGGGAGGGCTCCCAGGACAAGCTCGGCATCGTTACTGAAGCGAATCGATCCAGCGACATTCACCAATGCCGGGCGAAGCCGATGATGATCTTCCGGACGATCGCTGCCCGCAAGGCCGAGCCAAACGCCGCCGAGTGGCAACGTCGCGTTCGCCTCGACCGCGGCCCGGACCAATGCATCCCGGAGCGTCGAGGCGGCTTCCTCATGGCCGACGACCGCGGCGTTCGATGAACCGGTCCGGACCCGCGCCCGTTCGCGCCTGAGCCGATCCACGATCACGACCACCGTCTTGGTGCCGCCGCCGTCCACGCCGGCAAAGAAGGGTCCGTCGCTCACGGATCATGCCCATCAAGGGCGGCGCGGACGACACCGCCGGCCCTGGTGACACGCTCCCGCGCGTCGGCGGCGGAGATGCCAAGCACCAGCGCGACGATCGCCGTTTTGACGTCGCCGTCCGCGTCGTCCAGGGCCTTGCGGGCCCGACGCTCGTCCACGCCCGCAGCGTCGCAAACGATCCCTATCGCGCGCGACCTCAGCTTGGCGTTCGTTGGCTGGACATCGACCATCAGATTGCCATAGGTCTTGCCGATCCGGATCATCGCGCCGGTGCTCAGCATGTTCAGCACCATCTTCTGGGCACTGCCCGCCTTGAGCCGCGTCGAACCCGTCAGGATTTCCGGTCCCGGCAATGGTGCGATCGGGATATCGACGATCTGGGAAAGTCGCGATCCGGGAGTGTTGGAGATGCCGATCGTGCCGGCGCCTACCTCCTTCGCGTACTGGATCGCACCGAGCACGAATGGCGTTCGTCCACTCGCCGCGATGCCGACGACGACATCCCCGTTGGTCAGGGCAATGGACTCGAGGGCCCGCTTGCCCGCATCTGGATCGTCTTCGACCGCCTCCACGGAGTGCCGCAGGGCGTCGTCTCCACCGGCGATGAGACCGACGACCTGATCCGGCGAGGTGCTGAAGGTCGGGGGGCACTCCGATGCATCGAGCACGCCGAGGCGCCCCGACGTTCCAGCGCCGATATGGATCAGCCTCCCGCCAGCGCGCAGGCGACCGGCAATGAGGTCGATCCCCTCAGCGATCCGGGGAAGCTCGCGCTCGATGGCAAGCGCAACAAGCCGATCCTCGCGGTTCATCAGCGTTGCCAGCGAGAGGGTATCGAGCAGATCCAGCTGGACACTGGCGGGATTGCGCTGCTCGGTCGCCAGCGACTCAAGTTCCACCCGCTCGATCATTGTCCGCCCTTCGCCGTCGCGGGGAAACCCGCAGCGTTCCGTTTCAACTGTCCTCAATAGAGCAGGACGTTCGCACGCGACTCCTCGAATATTCGCGACTCTCCTCGCCAGCGACTCAGGATGGGGCGCAGGTCAGTACCGGTGTCGATCGCCCGGCGGATCTGATCGGTGCCGCAGAGCAGGTCGATGAAGAAACGGCCGTCCGTGGGTGGCAGCCAGGCGAACTGACCAGGAGCCGTGCGGTGAACGACGCGCAACAGGTGGACGCCGAGTTCCACGGCCTCCAGTTCATCCCCGTCCGTGACATGGATTTGCACGCCGCCGCAGCGCTTGTCGGCGTGTTTGCTGAAAGCTGGCGTAAAGAAGACGGACCGGAACGCCACTCCTGGCAGATCGAGCGATCGCAGCTCGGCGGCCAGGTCGTCGGGGTCGATCCATGGGGCGCCGATCAGCTCGAAGGGGCGGGTCGTGCCACGTCCTTCGGAAAGATTCGTGCCTTCGATCAGGCAGGTGGCAGGATAGAGGAGCACCGAATCGAGCGTCGGCAGGTTCGGGGACGGCAGAACCCACGGCAGCCCGGTCGCGTCGAAACGGTTGCCGCGCTCCCACCCGTGCATCGTCACCACGACGGGTTGGGGGAGGTCCTTGTCTCGTGCCCAGAGGCGACCGAACTCACCGATGGTCAGGCCGTGAAGAATCGGCACGGTATGAATCCCGACGAACGACGCGAACTCCTGCACCAGCATGTTGCCCCGGACCGTCGTGCCGCCGAGCGGGTTCGGGCGGTCGAGAATGACTACTTCGATCTCCTCGCTGGCGCAGGCGGTCATGACATGGGCGAGAGTCGAGAGATAGGTCGTGTAGCGCACGCCGATGTCCTGGAGATCGACCACGATCGCGTCAATACCGGCGAGCATGTCGGCATTCGGTGATCTCGTGTCCCCGTACAGGCTGTGGATCGGCAATCCGGTCTTTGGGTCGCGGCCAGCGGGGACATGCTCTCCGGCCTGGGCTTCGCCGCGCACGCCGTGCTCGGGACCGAACAGCGCCTTGAGGTTGATCCGGCGATGCTCGGCGAACCGATCGATCGTGGTCCGCAAATCGGGCCCCACTCCGGTGGGATTCGTCAGGAGCCCGATCCGCGAGCCACCGACGAACGATGCGGGGTCCGCCAATAGCCGCTCGCGACCGGGCTGAACGGCGCTCACGGGTCCCCCACCACGCGCAACGCCCGTGCAGGCCGGGACATGGCCCGTTCAACGTTCAGGCGTGCCTCGTCCGGGTCGTCCGGGATCCGCGTTCCCGGGATTCCGTCAGCGAGATCCGGGCGCGCCTCGAAAATCGGGCCCGCGATCAGGAGCGCCCCGTTCCAGCCGTCGACCGGTTGCTCGTGCTCCAGACGTTCGGCCCACCGGGCGAGTGTCCACGCCGCATCTTCGGTGTCCGCGTCCAAAACCAGCGCTGCCGGGCGTACCCTCGGCAGCATCGACTCGACCCGGTTCAGGGGCACATCCGTTCCAAGCAGGATCGTACGATAGCCCGCGCGGGAAAGACGGATCGCATGGCACAGGAGGTGACTTGCCGACCCGCTGGCCGGCATCCCAAGCATCACGATGGTGGCCCGGCCCGAATCCGGAGCGGATGCGTTGTAGAGACTGTAGAGCAGCCGAAACACGAAGTCCCGCCGGAAAGCGTGCGTGGGGTCTGGGTCGTTCAGGCCGTCAAGCAGCGGGAGGAGGAGCGTAAAGAGCACGTGTTCCACGGGTCGGACGGCAAGGGTGTCGTCCAGCAGGCGCATTGCGGATTGGCCATCGTAGTTGTCCAGCATCTCCGCGAGTGACGCTAGGGGTCGGTCCGTGCCAGGCTTCGTGTCCGATCGAAGTGGCGAGTCCGAGGCGACCGGTGCGACCTGGGTGGGGAGGTCCGAAACAGGATCGTGCTGACCAGGGGCGCGCAGGCGCGATATGGCCTGCGATGTTGTCCATCCATCGGCCTTGAGCTCGTTCAAGTCAAGGATTGCCCGGACGTCGGCTTCCGAATACACCCGGTGATTTGTGCCATCACGTCCCGGTCGGGGAAAGCCGTGGCGACGCTCCCAGGATCGAATTGTGTCGGCTGGCACACCGGTGCGGGCGACGACTGCCTGCATGGTATATTCAGGTTCAGCTCGATCCACCCGTGCTTTCTCCACGCCTCATCTCCCGCCAGCGCCTGTGCGATGCCCGGTGTTGGCGACAGCATTATCCAATAGAAATGGTGGAGCGGTCCCCTCACGTGAACTTTCATTCAGGATTGGCGTCTCGGGGGAACGTTGGATCGCGTTCCCGTTACATGGCTCCGAGTTGGCTGACGCTGGGCATGCTTCTTGGCATGCTTCTGGGCGCCTGCAGCAATGCCGGAGACGTTACCGAGACTGCGGAAGACCGGCGTTTCGTGAACGATCCGACACGACCCAGCCAGCCGACCGAGGTCGTCACCGCTACTCCGACCGCAGCGGCGGCCTCGCCGGTCGTCGATCTCCCCCCGGTCGACACGCTGTTCAAGGCGAGGGGCGCACCGGACACGGTCTACGCGATCGTCACCGGCGAGATTCTGGTGCTCCGGCCCGACACGCCCGAAGCGGCGCCAACCCTTATCGCTCCTCCGCCCGGACAGGCGTTCGCCCGCTTGACGAGCTCCCCCACCGGCGACCGGGTTGCCGCCATGCTCGTCCCAGCCGGCGGTGCGGATCCGGGCGCGCGTGGCACGCTCCTCGTCTACGACGCGGCCGGCAGAACAGTCGGAACCTGGAACGATGTGATCGGACTCGGACCTTCGGGCGCGACGCCGGTGGCGTTCGAAGAGATTCCCGCCGGTCAATCACCGATCCAGATGGAATGGGCCTCGCAGGGCGATCAGATTCTCGTTACGTCCGGCTATGACGAACTCGTGACCGTGCCGCTCGACGGCGCCCCTGTTCCCATCGGCGTGCCGCCCGGTATCCGCATCATCGAGGAAGCGCACTGGTCTCCCCGGGGAAATCAGGTCGCAATCCTGGCCAAGGGCGGGGACGGCCCGGCAGGGTTACAAGTCTTTACACCGGACGCCGAGCCGCCGGATCTGAGGCAGGTTGCCCCGCCGAATCAGGGAACGATTGCCTTTCCCACCGTCGAGCAATTCTCGTGGTTGCCGGACGGCTCCGGCATTGCCTACATCCTTGCCGACGAACGAACCGGTTCGCCGATCGATGGCCAGTTGTTCGTCCACAACCTGGCGCGTGGCGACCATCGCCTAATCGCCACTCCCGGGCAGGGCGGACCCTCGGCGAGCATCGCCAACTTTGCACTGTCGCCAGACGGGAAGGCCGTCGTCTATGAGATCCAGACGTCGGACAATACCCAATGGACATTCCACAGCTTGTGGATGCGGTCGCTTACCGATCCCCGAGCCGTCCGTCTGCCGATCGACGACGTGATCGAAGTCAACGCCATCTGGTGGACCTCACCAGGTTTGGTGTGGGGACAAGCGGTGGAAACCGAGGGCGCGGGGGCAACGGAGACGTTCGTCCTGCAGGGTCCCGGCAGAGCTCCCGTTGAGTTGAAATCGATCGAGGTCGTCCCTGCCCAGGGTGGTTCTCCGGTCGCCACGCCGCTCGCCACGCCGGTTGCGACCCCGGTCGGCTAACGCCCCCGTCAGGCGTCCGGTTCCTCCTCCGCGTCGAAGATGTTCCGAACTGCCTGGATTCTCCGCTCGTCGTCCGCGATCGAGCGTTCTGGCGAGGGGGTGTCGGTGGCCTCGCTGGTTGCCACCGTCACGGGGCGATCGGGCGCCCCGTTGCCCGCTGCAGGGGTATCAAGCCGATCAGGAGCTTGCGTCTCGGATATCGCTTCAAGTGAGCGCGTGGCGGCTTGCCCGGCGGGAATCGACTCGGACAGGTCCGGAACGGTCGATGCGACGGGCGAGGTCCCGGCGAGCGCCGCCGCTTCGTCTCGCGTGACGCACGTAACCCGGACCCTGAGGTCAACGAGCCGGGAAATGACGTCCTCGATCACTCGCCGCGCTTCATCGCTGTTCACCCGGTTTCGATGGAACTCGTACGGGGACGCAAGCACGA
Source organism: uncultured Thermomicrobiales bacterium (assembly GCA_902806365.1). Classification (GTDB taxonomy): domain Bacteria; phylum Chloroflexota; class Chloroflexia; order Thermomicrobiales; family UBA6265; genus CADCWJ01. The sequence continues at coordinate 2,786 of CADCWJ010000773.1, read as the reverse complement.
TCTCGTTGCCGTTGATCGTCACCGGGTCAACCTGCTGCAGCAGCGCTTCGATCCGGCGGTTGACGGCTTTGACATCCGCCCGGATCTTCGACCAGAGATCGACGATCAGGTTCAGCGTCAGCGGTCCGCCCACTGAAGGCGACGAAGAAGCGACGGGTGCGGCCGTGGCGGCGAGCGGTGTGGTCACGGGAGGAGGCGGTTGCCGCGCCTGATCTGGCGTGGCCTGGATCGGTTCGACAGCGACGCTGACCGATGGCGCTCCGTTGTTGTGGGCCGCGCGCGGCTCTGGCGCCACGCCGCGAACCCGGTCGCGGAGGGATTGCCGTGGCGCTCCGTCGACAGGTTCCGGCGGCCCGGGAGGAGCGCCGTCCGGGACCGATCGTTCGCGAAACGATGGAACCTCCCGCGCGTCGTTGAGTGGCGCATCGCGACGTTGAGGTGTTGCCCGATTGGCCCCCTCGACGATCGCGATCTCGAGCGGAAGCTGCGGGACCGCCGCATGCTTCGTTCTGTGATCGATCGCCGAAAAGAGCTGGGCGAGACTGGCAAGTTCCTGAAGCGAGAAGCGGGCGGCCAGACTTTTGGCGACCTCGTCGGCGTCCGCAGGCCCTCCCGCTCGCTCCAGGAGCAATATCCTCAGGTACGCGACGAGCTGACGACCGAGCTGGCGGATGTCGTCGCCTGCGTCCGCCGCCTGGTTGATCGTGATCAGGCCGGTCGAAGCGTCGCGTTCCGCGAGTGCGGTAACCAGTTTCTCGACCCGCTCATTCCGGCTCACGCCGAGCACGGTTCTTACCGTGGTCGCGGTGACACGTTCCTCCGCCTCCGCATCGCGATCCCGATAGATCGCGACCTGATCGAGCAGGCCAAGGGCATCTCGCAGGCTGCCCGTGGCATGGCGAGCAATGATCTGCATTGCGTCGTCGTCGATGGCGATCTGTTCGAGCGTTGATACCTTTTGCAGGCAGGCGACCATCGCGTCGAGATCGATGCGTCGAAAGTCGAACCGCTGGCAGCGCGAGACGATCGTCGCCAGGAGTTCTTCCGGATTGGTTGTCGCGAGGATGAACTTCGTGTGGGCAGGTGGCTCTTCAAGCGTCTTGAGAAAGGCATTCGCGGCCGCGCCGGTGATTTGATGGGCCTCGTCGATGATGTAGAACTTCGTCTTCATCTGGGTCGGCGCGTACTTCACCCGTTCGCGAAGGTCCCGGATATCATCGATGCCCCGGTTGCTGGCGGCGTCGATTTCGATGACGTCGGTCGTGGCATTGCGGTTAATCGCGTCGCAGGCCGCGCAGTGGTTGCAGGGACGGCGGCGCGGGTCCGGATCGAGACAGTTGACGGCCTTCGCCAGCAACCGGGCGGTCGTGGTCTTGCCAGTGCCGCGCGGACCGCAGAACAGGTAGGCATGGGCGATGCGATCGAGCGCGATGGCGTTCCGGAGCGTGTTGACGATGTGTTCCTGTCCGAAGAGGTCGTCAGCGTCGAACGACTGCGGGCGATATTTCCGGTACAGCGACACGCTCAGGGAGCCGGCATGCACGAACGGAGTGCGGACGGCATTAGCGCTCGTGTCCAACGCCGGTTGCCCCGCGGCTTCCGGATGTTCCTCTCCCGGGCGGGCAAGGTCGAAAAGCGATGCCTCTGTCATGCGATGGGATACCCCGTCCGCGATGCGTCGCTCAACCATGAGCGGGCCGCGCTCGCGCTGCGTCGATGCGAGTGGAGAATCAGAGCCGTAGCGTTCGTTGACCATCCGCTTGGGCCGTGGAGGCGCGGCGCTACGGGGACCGCCGGGAACCACGGGCGGGTCGAGTCTCCAGTATAACGGGGCAAACATTCACGCCGGCTCGAAGCCCGGGGCAGGAGGAAGGGGAAAAGGTCGTGGGCACGCTGTTCATCGTCGCGACACCGATCGGGAACCTGGGCGACATGACCTTCCGCGCGGTCGAGACGCTCCGCAATGTCGCCCTGATCGCGGCGGAAGATACCCGGCACTCTTCGATCCTGCTGCGGGAGTTTGGAATCACCACGCACATGATCAGCTACCACCAGCACAACATGGCCTCACGGGAGAGCAGAATCCTCCGCGAGCTGGAGACCGGCGACGTCGCGCTGATCAGTGACGCGGGCACCCCGGGCATCGCCGACCCCGGCGTCGAGATCGTCGCCCGCGCGTTCGACCTGGGCCACAGAGTCGTGCCGATCCCCGGCGCCTCGGCGATAACGGCCGCGGTCAGCGCCTCCGGGCTCGTTCCCGGGCCGTTCCTGTTCGTGGGTTTCCTCCCGCGCTCGGGCGAGGACCGGCGAGTCGCGATCGGCAAGGCCGCCGCCGCGGGCGTTCCCTTCGTCGTCTACGAGGCCCCAACCAGGCTGGTCGCGACCCTTGACGAGCTGTGGGGATCGACTGGCAATCGCCGTGTGATGGTGGCGCGGGAGCTGACGAAAATGCACGAGGAGCTGCGGACCGGCACCGTCGACGAGCTCCGTTCGCACTTCCGAACCACTCCACCACGGGGCGAATTCGTCATCGTGGTTGGAGCCGCCGATGCTCACGGAACCGGGAGCGGTGACGTCGAAGCGGTCGTTCGGCAGTTGCTGGCGGACGGTGCGCGGCCAAGCCGCGCCGCGCGCGAGGCGTCTGCCATCACTGGGCTCTCCGGGTCGGACGCCTACGAGATCGTGCGCCGTATCGCCCGGGAAGCGGCGGATGAGCCAGGCCTCACCGATAGCTGAATGCCAGCTTCTGGCGGTGCATGCGCACGCTCAATAGGAGCCCCGCCATG
>CADCWJ010000772.1 GCA_902806365.1 uncultured Thermomicrobiales bacterium | reverse complement strand
TAAAGATTTCGTAGCCTACCACCACCCTCAACGAGAGCGGATCACCTCGACGGTAACATGGGTGCTTATCAAGACCCCCATGTGTCCCGACCAAAGTGATCCGCATGCTCCTTATACCTTGTGTTTTGCAAACAGTCAGGTCAGGCCCAACTGGGCCACGACATGACCAAGGGGCTGGCTTCTCTCGGTGACCTGCTCGATCGCCCAGGATAGTGTCGTCCGCAGGGCCTCCTTCGTCATCGCCCGACAGGCTTCGCCGATGGTCATCAGCCGATGGAGCGCCCACTCCCTCGCACGGCCCTGCCTCAACTCGCCCATGAGCAGGCTGTACGCCAGCATGACCAGGTAGATGTGCCGGGTCTGGCCCTGGACATCACGCAGCTGACAGTCACCCAGCCCGAGTTGCTGCTTGCCGTCCCGATGGAAGGTCTCCGTGCCCGTCCAGCGATGTCGGTACACCCTCACGACCCGACCCACCTCCCAGGTGACCCGATTGGTCACCAGGATCTTGCAGCACTTCTCGTCATGGCGGTAACGCCACAGGATGACGACTCGTACCTTGTGCTTCACGTCGGGGATACGCACCGTCACGGTGAAATACCATTGGCGCCTGTCGCCGATCCGCATCTCCTTGCGGTCCGCCGCCGGGATCGACGCCGCCAGGTCACTCGCCTTGATGACCCGGCCCTCCCACTCCAGCTTGCGATTCGACTTCAAGTCGCCGACGTAGCCCCGAGGCTGGCCGAACCGATCCTGCTTGGCGTGGACGTGGTTGAGGATCTCGGCGTTGGTGAAATAGCTGTCCATGGCGAAGTCGCCGGGGATCTGCCGCTCGCAGACCCAGTCGATCAGCTCGCAGCAGAGCCTGGTGTGGTTGCGGAACGGCTCCTTCAGGGCCGAGCAGATCTCCCCCTTTCGGAAGAGGCGGAACTCCAGGGGATAGTGCTTGCCGGAGGTGCAGACGTAGTTGGCGAAGAGGTAGTCCTGGGCGATCTTGTGGCGGTGCTCGGCGTGGTCCCAGTACCAGCCGGCGTCTGGGATCAGCATCCCATCCCGGTCGATCAGGGTGTTGTCGATGGGGATGACGCCCTGGTCGCTGTATCGGGTCGAGGGGTCCTTCTGGAGTGCTTCCAGGCGTCGTCGGTTGAGATCCTGGGCATCCCAGTCGGCGGCGGTCAGGAAGCGATTGAGGCAGGACTGGTCGGTGGTGCGGGCGAACTCGTCGTGGATGCCCAGGACGGTCTTTCGGCCGGCGACGAAGAGGCCGGTGAGGTACTCGGCGAGGTGGCGGCGTTGGCAGTCGTTGGCGAAGAGGCCGCCGTACTCAGCCAGGGCATCCCGGACGATCTTGGGGAACTCGACGATCCCAGGCATGATCGTATGCTCCGCAGTCCAAATGCGCCAGAGCAGATCGGGGTCGAATCGGGCCGCCTTGGCTTATTTTAGAGCGGTCGCCGGGCGGATCACAAAATCCCAGTTAGAACCACCGATTGGACCGGATCGATCGGATGAGGCGAAGCGGACGAAGCCCGATGGGCCTCCCGGATGATCATCG
>CADCWJ010000771.1 GCA_902806365.1 uncultured Thermomicrobiales bacterium | reverse complement strand
TCGATGGTGCAGCCGTGGGCGAATTCAGACATCTTCAGAGACACCTCCGGGAATGTCGGTGGTCCGCCAAGCTCCATGGACTGGTTGACACCGAAACCCACGGATGGGGTAAGGTTCCCCGCGCTAGATGACGCCGTGAACGTCCGTGGCTGGAGGACGCGGTTGTACGTCTCGCACCATATGCGGATGGTTTCGGTTGCGCATGCCCCGATCCTAGTCTCGACTGTGGACGGGCCGGGTATGCCGAACCCACTTCCTGGCGACGTTTAGAGGGGCGGACGCCGGGGAACCAACCCGATGTGTTTCGATATCCATTTCAATCCGATCCGGCTTTCGGGGTCGTGCGTGACGCCACCTGGACTTTGGTCCAGCCCGCTGCTGTGGCCACTTGCGTGACGCGACGGGCAGGTTGTGTTCGCACGCCCTCATCCCGCAACCGGATTTAGGGAGTCGTTCGTCATGTCACCATTGCCGTTCCGCGTTACGGGAGCCGGGCCAGGTCTGTTTCGGGCTGTCTCGATCGTGACGCTCATCATGCTGCTCTTCGGGAGCCTCATCGCGATGTCCCCGGCGGCGCACGCTGCATCAACTTGGACGACTGACAATCTCAACCTCCGGGCCGCTCCCGCGCTGAACGCGCCGATCCTTGACGTGATGGTCGCCGGGGAGAGCGTCGAGACCACCGGTGAGCCGGTGAATGGCTTCTACCCAGTCGTCTTCGAGGGAGTGGCAGGCTTTGCCTACGGTGACTACCTGACCATCGGCGGCACCGGCAGCGGGCTGGTGACCGGCGGTGGCCCCGTAGGCGAGGTCAACGTCGTCGATGGCCCGGTCAACTTCCGGTCCGGCCCGAGCACCGATGATGCGGTGATCTCGGTCATCCCCGACGGTGGCCTGGTTGCCATGACCGGCGACCGCGCCAACGGCTTCTCTAGCATCGTCTACGCCGACCGTAGCGGCTGGGCGCACACCGCCTCGATCCTCGGCGGTAGCGACACGGTGAGCGCACCGGTCGAGGCCCCCGCACCATCGCCAGCCGCTCCTCGCAACGGAGCGGGCAGCGGCGACATCGTCTCGATCATCTACGCGGCGGCCGACGCCTACGGTCAGTCTCGTGCCGACATGCTGCGGGTGGCGACCTGCGAGTCGAATCTCGTGCCGACCGCGGTAAACCCGTCCAGCAACGCGAGCGGGCTTTTCCAGTTCATGCCGAGTACGTTCGCGAGCACGCCGTACGCGGGCCAAAATATCTTCGATCCGGTGGCGAGCGCGAACGCCGCTGGCTGGATGTGGGCGAACGGACGGCGGGGCGAGTGGGAGTGCCAGTAACCGACGGTATTTCCTCTGGCGGGCAGGATCGCTTATCCTCGCTCGCCCATCCAGCCATGTCCCGGAAGCCACCGTTGTCCGAGCAGCACGACGGGGGCTTCCGCATTGGTCTTCAGACGCCACGACCCGGTATCGACGCAATGGGGATCGGGCGCAAACTGGAAGAAGCGCCCGGACCAGTGAACGCGCAGACTGTGTGATGGAATGGTTCGTTCTCTCTGGCCCGGACGTGGTGCCGGGCGCGCATC
>CADCWJ010000770.1 GCA_902806365.1 uncultured Thermomicrobiales bacterium | reverse complement strand
GTGAGGAGAACGCCGATCAGGAACGATCCGGTCAGGTTGACAAGGAACGTGCCCCACGGATAGCCCCCATCGAGCCGATCGGCGACGAACCGCCCCAACGCAAACCGCGCGTTCGCCCCCACGAACCCCCCAATTCCCACCCAGAGATACTCCATCGTGCCGCGTTCCTCCCGCCTCGTTCAGTCGCTACCTGATTTGACCGAGTCGTTCCTTACGGCGGCGGACGCGGTTCCCGTCACAAACACCGATCCGGTACACGGGCTGACGTGGCGAACGGAATGATACCGGAGCGCTCCGCGACGCCAGCCACGGAGCGTACCGCCGGACGCTGAAACGGACGACGTCTCTCGCGGCACGGTATCCGCCAACACCGAATATCCTTCCGGGCGCCGACCCAGTTGATGCCGGAGCGCTCCGCTGGTTGGAGAAGGCTGCGGATCAGCGGTTGACGCTCTTCCGCCGGACATGCCGGCCACATGGTAATCGGGCGTGAGCGCACGACTGGTTGACGCTCCAGTGGGCGCGTGCTATTGTCATTTAACGATCCGGGAGACGTCCCGGTCGTTCGCACACTCGTTCCGACCGATTAGGGTGAAGGAGGTGATGCCCATGAGTAGTCACATGTCCGAGGGCATTACGGTGGAGGGGTCGCGCGTTTAGCGCGAGCCACCGTCAATGCCCAGGAAGAAGAGGCCGGTCCTTCGGGGCCGGCCTTTTCGCTGCGTGTTGACCAGCCGGGGCAATGCCCACCCGGGCCCCGCCAATGGTGGCTGGGCGCACTCTGGTGGCGAGCGGACGCAGGAGCGGCAATGGTGGAATCTGACAGGACACCCGGTGATGGCTTTGCGGCCGCGCGATCGGCGCCGCGAATCGGTCTCTTCGACATCATGCAAATGGACCCGATCACCGGTCACGACCCAGGCGAGATGTACCGGACCCGGCTGGATGACTTGGCGCTTGCCGATGAGCTCGGCCTGAGCGTCGCCTTCACCGCCGAGCGCCACTTTCTGCAGACCTACGCCTGCCCTTCGGCCACGACCTGGCTGGCCGCGGCGAGCCAGCGGACATCGCGGATCCGGCTCGGCGTGCTTGCCTACACGCTGCCGATCCGCGCCCCGGTCCAGTTGGCGGAGGAGATCGCGGTGCTCGATTGGCTCTCCAATGGCCGGATCGAGATCGGGATGGGGCTTGGGCATCGGGTTGAAGAGCTTTCCGCGCTCGGCGTCGACCCTGCCGAGCGGGTGAGCCTGTTTCAGCAACGCCTTGCCCTGCTGCGCGGCCTGTGGTCCGGCGGGGAGGTCTCCTTCGAACGCGACGATGTGCGCCTGCGCAAGGTGACCATCGCGCCGCTCCCGGTCCAGGCTCCGCACCCTCCGCTCTGGTTCGCCGGAACCGATCCCGGCGCCGCCCACTGGATGGGCGCTCAGGGCATGGGGCTGGCCGTTGGCTTCAAGTCGACCAACGAGCTCCAGCCCGCCGTCGCGGCCTTTATTGCCGGGCGAGCCATTAGGACCCCGGAGGTGATCGCCAGCGAGCCGCCGCACCGGTCGGGCTCGATCGCGCTGATGCGCTCGGTTGTGGTCGGGGAATCGGAAGACCGGGTTCGTTCGGAAATCACCGACGACCTGGTCCGGATCAGCGAGCGGATGGACCGGAACGGCGGCACGCCAAGTGAGCGACGCGAATCGGCCCGGCACCAGATCGACGCCATGATCCGCAATGAAGTGATGTTCGCCGGCAGCCCGGAGCAGGTCGCGGACGGCATCCTGCGGGCCCAATCGGGGATCCCATTCGATCTGCTGCTTGCCAACGTCTACGCAATGGGCGCGTCACGCGAGCGGATCCGGACCTCGATCCGGCTGCTCGCCGGGCCTGTCACCGAGCAGTGCCGTCAAGCGATCCTTGCGTGAGCCGGGTTGACCCACTGCGTTGAGAGGTGGCCCGCGGCGAGGGGCGGACCCCAACAGCTTGCGAACGGACAAAGGCGCTAATCGTCCTCGTCCTCCGCCTCGTCTTCTTCCGGCGCTTCCCCGTTCGTCCCCTCGTTGTCGTCCTCGCCCTCGTCGTCCGAATCGCCTCCGCAGCCAGTGAGGCCGGCAAGCGTTACTGTCGCACCCAAGGCTTGGAGGAGGCGTCGCCGCGAGAGCGCCGGTAGCGGAAAATTGCGCTTGGCGCGCGGATCGTCGGTCATGGATGTCGCTCCGGAGTGCTCGCCGCAGTGGGGAAGGACCAAAGGTGCCTTGGCTCCGGGACGACGAGACGGGTTCGTGGCCCAACGGATCCGGGCCGGATCATCCAATCATACCCGCTGATCAAGGTGACCCAGCGAAGGGACGGGGTAGCGATGCCGACCCCTCGGTAGCACAAAACCGGGCCGGGCACAGGCGGACCGCCACCAAGATTCCCGTTTTGGCCCAGGCACGAATCGGCCCGGACATGTGTCCGGGCCGATCAGATGTTTGGCAGGGGGCGTGGCACGGGAACCCGGTCTACTCGTTCCCGGATGCATCGCCATCGGCGGTTTCCCCACCATCGGCTTCGGCATCGCCCTCGGCCGCTTCCGCACCCTCTTCGCCTTCGACCGTCTCTTCCACTTCCGGTGCTTCCTCGACCGCCTCAGGCACCAGCGAGGCGACGAGCTCTTCGGAATCGGTGATGATCGTCACGCCTTCCGTCAACACGATGTCCGACACATGCAAGGTGTCGCCCACTTCGGCGAGACCCGAAATGTCGGCGTCGAGCTGATGTGGCAGATCGGCTGGCAGCGCCTCGACCTCGATCTCCGTCAGCACCGTCTGCAACACGCCCTCGGCGTCGGCGTTCGGGCTGTTAAGCACGAGCGGGACGAACT
>CADCWJ010000769.1 GCA_902806365.1 uncultured Thermomicrobiales bacterium | reverse complement strand
GTCGAGATCGCATCTGGCGACAGCATCAGCGCGGTCTGGTCGGTGACCCCGATCGACCGTCTTTCACCGGGATTCGCGCGCTACGTCGCGTCTCGGGGAGCGATTGCCTCTGCATACGCCTGGGATGTGTCCGTCGAGGAGCGGGGAGTGACGCTGCTGGGATCGCTGGGCGGGTTGCAGGAGCGACTGACCAGGAACCTTCGGTCAGTCGTGCCGGGAGACGCCGGCAACCTCGCCGCCGGAATCGTCACGGGGAACGATTCGTCGATGATCGATGCGGCACGGGATACTTTTCTCCGCACGGGCACGACGCACCTTACCGCCGTCAGCGGCTCCAACGTCGCGATGCTGATCGTGCTCTGGAACATGGTCCTGCGCTCGAACCGGACGCGACGTGCCCTCGCGGTCCAGGTGTCGATCGTCGTCTCGATCTGGCTCTACGCCGGGATGGTCGGCCTTGAGCCGTCGGCTGTCCGCGCTGCGATCGTAGCCAGCCTTGGACTCTTTGCCGGGCGGTTCGGTCGCAAGGCGGACCCGATCACGCTCCTGCTGGTGACGATCGGTAGCATGGTGCTCTGGAATCCTGACTACACGCGGATGCTCGGGTTCTGGCTGTCCGTGATTGCATCCTTTGCATTCGTGTCACGGCTTCCGGCCTCCAGTTCAACCACGGTCCGTTCCGCTGCCATCGGCGCTGCTCAAGGCGTACTCCTGGCGCAGGTAGCGACACTTCCCCTCATTCTCGTCACGTTCGGCACGTGGTCGATTTCCAGCATCCTCGCGAACGTCATCGTTCAGCCGATGATGGCGATTGCCTTCCCCCTGACCTTCATGCTGGCCGTGATCGTGCTGTGTGTTCCGGCGCTCGCCCCGGTCGTCGCCTGGGCCCCGGCCATTCTTCTGGAGCTGGTGATCGTCGTGGTTCAGGGGCTTGCGCCGCTGGTCGCGCCGATAGTGGTCGACCGAGAAAGCCCCGTCGCATTGATCGGCGTAGGCGTGCCTTGTGGACTGCTCGTGATCGCCGCCAGTCAGGACGCCGAGCGATGGGCCCGGACCTTCGGTGGGCGCTGGCCGCTATCGCCACGCGGCGTGGCCGTCCTGGTGCTGGTGCCGGGCATCGGCATCGCGCTCGGTATCATCGCCACGATACTCACCTGATTCCATGGCGGCGCGCGAATCCGGTTGACAATAGCTCCATGATCCGCGTATCTTCCCTCCGCCGCCCCCATGGTCTAGCGGCCTAGAACGTCACCCTTTCAAGGTGAAGATCGCGGGTTCGAATCCCGCTGGGGGTACCTCTCGTGCGCCGTTCCTGGCGACTTCTTCGAATACGACCGCCCGCCATCTCATTCGCCTCGGCCGGTAATTCGTTGCGGCGTGATGGAGTGGGAAACGGGCAGGAGCGCCTGCATCCCGTTCTCCTTCCCGCCTCCCACTCAATGCGGAACAGGGGACGTTGCACATGGATGTGATCTTTCCGGTCGCCGGACTCGGGACGCGGCTTCGCCCGCAAACGTGGAGCAAACCCAAGCCGCTGGTCAGCGTTGCCGGCAAGCCGATGTTCGAGCATGTGCTCGACCGGATCATGCCGTTGAACCCAGGCAAGCTCGTGTTTATCACTGGGTACCTCGGCGATCAGATCGAGGCCTGGGCCAGGGCGACGTACCCGGACGTCGAGCTTGCGTTCGTCGTGCAGCCAGAGATGCTCGGGCAGACCGATGCGATCATTCGGACCCGTGACATCTGCGACGATTCCGCGCTGATCCTTTTCCCGGATGCCCTCTTCGAGGCTGATTTCTCCGGCCTGGCCGAACTCGACGCCGACGGCGTCATCTTCACCAAGGAGGTCGAGGACCCGTCCGCCCTGGGGGTGACGCTTGTCGAGAACGGGCTGGTTACGAAACTGATCGAGAAGCCGGCCACTCCCGTCTCGACACAGGCCACCGTAGGCATTTACTACTTTTCGGCAATCGCCGATCTCTACAGCGCGATCGACGAGCAGATCCGGTGCCAGCTCCGCACACGCGGCGAATACTTCATCGCCGACGCGATCCAGTTGATGATCGATGGCGGCAAGAGGTTCATCACGAGCAATATCGATATTTGGGAAGATTGTGGAAATATCGATGCCCTGCTCAAGACGAACCGGTACCTGCTGTCGGCGGATCCACCGTCGCCCGCGCAGCGTGCTGGCTCGGTGATTATTCCCCCGTCCTTCGTGAACCGGACCGCCCGGATTGAGAATGCGATTATCGGGCCTCATGCGAGCATCGGAGCGGAAGCGTTCGTCCGCGACTCTGTGGTCCGCGACTCGGTCGTCGAAGATGGCGCGTCCCTTGACGGCGTCGTGATCGAGCACTCGGTGATTGGCAGCCGGGCCGTGATCGATGGGAGGCCGCACCAGCTCAACGTCGCCGATCAGACGAAAGTACTGCTGTGACATCCGCCCCGGACTCCGTCGACCCGAGCATCTCGGTCAATGTCGCGACGACGGCGCCGGAACGCATCTGGCACGAGCTGTCGGTGGAGGTGGACGCCGAGGCGGTCGAAGCCGTCTCCGAGCTTCTTGCCCGCTACGGGTACAACGAGGGCATCGCGATCGACGAGCCCTACGTGCAGGATGGCGACGGGGATCATCTGGAGATCGCGCTTGACCGGCCGTTCGTGGTCCGGACCTATGTCGCCGATTCGGACTTTCAGCCAGCCAAAATCGACGCGATCCGGGCGGCTCTCTGGCACCTTGGGCAAATGCGTGCCGTGAGCGATCTCACGGTGACGGCGATCCAGGAGGAAGACTGGGCCAACGCCTGGAAAGAGCACTTCCGCGCGCACCGCATCAGCGATCGCGTGGTGATCACTCCACCCTGGCAGAAGTACAACGCCACTCCTGGAGACATCGTCGTCGAGCTCGATCCGGGAATGGCGTTCGGGACGGGGCTGCATCCGTCGACCCGGCTCTCGATGCAGGGGGTCGAGCAGGTCGTGAAGCCGGGTGACCGCGTGTTCGATGTCGGTACCGGCTCGGGTATTTTGGCGATCGCCGCCATCAAGCTTGGTGCGGCGCACGCCGACGCAGTGGATGTCGAGTCGGTCGCTGTCCGGGCCACGACCGAGAATGCCAAACGCAACAGCGTCTCGCCCGCGATCGATGTCCGGCTCGGCACGGCTGGTGAGGGCGAGCCGTTCGTGGGGGAGTACGACGTCGTGCTCGCCAACATCATCGCGCGTATCCTGATCGAGCTAGCCCGTCCCCTTGTCGGGGCGACGCGGGCTGGAGGGAAGCTGGTGCTCGCCGGAATCATCGAGAGCCGAGAAGCGGAGGTCGCTACGGCGTTCGAAGCGCTGGGCGCGTCAGTCGTTACCCGTCGGCAGATGGATGACTGGGTGTCGCTCGTTCTGGAGCGCAGGGTCGTTTTGGATTCCTGACCGGCCCCTGTGATAGCCTTTCCCCGTATGGCTTCAGTCGCGGGATCCCGGCGTCGCCGAAGCCTGCCCACCCTCTTTCCACATCATCCCATCCCGTGAAAGCAGAATCGCACCGTCATGCCAGTCGTCAGCCCGCTTTCCCTTCGTCGCGTCGAGCTTGCCCCAGCGAGTCCCGGAACGGTCCAGGCCGTCTCGCCGGGGTCTTTTGCGATGGAGCTTGGGATCGAACGGGGCGATCGCATTCTGGGAGTCAACGGCAAGCCGCTCGTCGACGCGCTGGAGTTCCAGTTCCACGCGCAGTCGGAGCGCGTCTCGATCGATGTCGACCGTGATGGATCAATCCTTCGTTACGAGCTCGAGCTCGAGGGCGACGAATTCTGGGGAATCACGTTTGCGGACCCTACCTTCGATGGAGTCCGCGTCTGCGAGAATGCCTGTCCGTTCTGTTTCATCAAGCAGATTCCCAAGGGCATGCGCCGCTCGCTCTACGTCATGGATGACGACTTCCGCTACTCGATGCTGTATGGCTCGTTTGTGACGCTTACCAACCTCTCGGAGGAGGACTGGCGGCGGATCGAGGATCAGCACATGAGCCCGATGCACGTTTCCGTGCATGCCACCAATCCCGACCTTCGCGTGGCGCTCGTGGGCAATCCGAAAGCGGGCAGGATCATGGACGACCTGCGTCGCCTCGAAGCGGCCGGGATCGATTTCCATGCACAGCTGGTGCTCATTCCCGGCGTCAACGACGGCCCGGAGCTCGACCGGAGCCTTGAGGATCTGTCGACGTTCGGGAGCCGGCTACTCTCCGTCGCCGGAGTTCCGGTGGGGCTCAGCAAGCATGGGCAGGCGCGCCAAAGCAAGCAGATGCGGCTCTCGCGAACCTGCATGCGGCTGTTGCCCGATGCCCAGCAAGAGCGGATCCACGTTCGACGATATGAGCCCGAAGAGGCGCGTGTGGTGATTCGCCAGTCGGAGTCGTGGCAGCGGCGGTTCGTGGAAGAGCGAGGCGATACGTTCTTCCACCTCGGTGACGAGTTCTACCTGATGACCGGGGAAGACGTGCCACCGACTGCCCACTACGGTGGATTCCCGCAGGTAGAGGACGGAATCGGCATCACGCGTTTCTTCCTCGACGAGCTGGAACGTTATCTCCGGCGGTCGCGCCCGGGCGTGCTCCAAGGCCAAGGC
>CADCWJ010000768.1 GCA_902806365.1 uncultured Thermomicrobiales bacterium | reverse complement strand
GGCTTCGCCAGGTTGATCGCCGTCTGCCCACCGAACTGGACAATTAGTGGCGGTATCCGCGATACGTCCTCTCCCGCCTCGTGCAGCAGGATCTCCTCGACGCTCTCGGCGTCCAGCGGCTCGAAGTAGAGCCGGTCACTAGCGTCGAAGTCGGTCGAGACCGTTTCCGGGTTGGAGTTGATCATGATCGAGGAGATGCCCGCTTCATGAAGGGAGCGGGCCGACTGTACCGAGCAGTAATCGAACTCGATGCCCTGACCGATCCGGATCGGACCCGAGCCAACAACGACCGCGCGATCGGCCTCGATCGGTGGCGCTTCGTCTTCCTCTTCATAGGTCGAGTAGAAGTAGGGAGTTCGCGCGGCGAACTCTCCGGCGCAGGTATCGACCATCTTGTAGACCGGCGTCATTCCGATCCGGTGGCGATGCCGCTTGAGGTCCTGCTCCGGCACGTTCGCAAGGCGAGCGACCTGGCGGTCCGAAAACCCGGCTCGTTTGGCGGTCCAAAGCAGCTCGTCGGTGAGTGTCTCGCCGGCGATCCGGCGCTCGAGATCGACCAGGTGCTCCAGCTTCCAGAGAAACCAGCGATCGATCGCGCTCAGCTCGTGGAGCCGCTCCACAGTCACGTCGCGGCGCAGCGCCGCCATCACCGCCCAGAGGCGAAGGTCGGTCGGCCGCTGGACGAACGACTCGATCACCGAAATGTCGTCGCCCCAGGCCGGATCCTCCCAGGCCAGGTCCTTGCCGGTCGTCTCCAGCGAGCGGACCGCCTTCTGGATCGCGCCCTCGAACGAGCGGTCGATCGCCATCACCTCGCCGGTCGCCTTCATCTGGGTCGTGATCGTGCGGTCCGCCCGCGGGAACTTGTCGAACGGCCAGCGGGGAATCTTGGCAACCACGTAGTCGAGTGCCGGCTCGAACGCTGCCGTCGTCTTCCCGGTCACCACATTCGTCAGCTCGTCGAGCCGGCGCCCAATCGCGATCTTTGCCGAGAGCCGGGCAATCGGATATCCCGTGGCCTTTGATGCCAGCGCCGAGGACCGGCTCACGCGCGGGTTGACCTCGATCACCCCGTACTCCATCGATCCTGGATCGAGCGCATACTGCACGTTGCAGCCTCCCTCGATCGCCAGGGAACGGATGATGTTCAGGGCAGAGGTCCGCAGCATCTGGTACTCGCGATCCGAAAGCGTCTGCGACGGCGCGACGACGATGCTGTCGCCGGTGTGGACCCCCATCGGGTCGAGGTTCTCCATGTTGCAGATCGTGATGCAGGTATCCGCGCCGTCCCGCATCACCTCGTATTCGATCTCTTTCCAGCCGATCAGCGACCGCTCCAGCAGCACCTGACCGATCGGGCTGGCGTTGATCCCCGACCTGACGAGCCGGTCGAGCTCACTGGGCGTTGTCGCGACGCCACCGCCCGTGCCGCCAAGGGTGTAGGCGGGCCGGATCACGAGCGGCAGCGGGGTCGTTTCCGCGAACGCACGCGCTTCCTCGACGGAATGCACGATCGCCCCGGGGATTGCGGGCTCGCCGATGCGTTCGAGCAACCCCTTGAACAGGGCCCGATCCTCGGCCTGCTGGATCGCGCTGAGCGGGGTTCCGAGCAGACGCACGTTGTAGAGATCGAGGATGCCAAGCTCGGCCACCTGTACGGCCAGGTTGAGCCCGGTCTGCCCGCCCAAGGTCGGCAGGAGACCGTCGGGGCGCTCGCGCTGGATCACACGCCGGATAACATCGGGCGTCAACGGCTCAATGTAGACGGCGTCGGCCACGTCCTCGTCAGTCATGATCGTGGCCGGGTTGGAGTTGACCAGGATCGTCCGGATCCCCTCCTCCCGCAGTGCGCGGCAGGCCTGGGTCCCGGCGTAGTCGAACTCCGCCGCCTGACCGATGACGATCGGGCCGGACCCGATGACCAGGACAGACCGGGGCGGCTCTTGCCGCACTGGTTCCAAACGTACCGTCACCAGACGCCTCTTTCCCGGTTGTGACAGCGAACTTCTATGCTCCACTTATGTCGCATTGTGGACCTGGCGCTGTGCCACCATCTCGATGAAGGCATCGAACAGATGGCCGTTATCCGAGGGCCCCGGTGACGCCTCGGGATGGAACTGCACGGAAAGCACTGGCAAGCGGTCGTGGCGCAACCCCTCGACCGAACCGTCGTTGAGATTTCGGAGAGCGACCTGCCAGCCATCGCCGATCGGTACGCTCGCGTCGACAACCCGAAAGCTGTGATTCTGGGCCGTGATCGTCACCTTCCGGGTCAGCTCGTCGATAACCGGATGGTTGCCGCCGCGATGGCCGAACTTGAGCTTTTCGGTGTCGGCTCCGATCGCACGCGCCAGCAGTTGATGACCGAGGCAGATTCCGAAATAGGGCCGTTGATCGCCAAGCAGCGAGCGTACGACGTCCAGCCCCTGGTCGAGGTTCGCCGGATCGCCAGGACCCGGCGAGACGATCACGCCATCCGGCCGCAACTGCTCAACCCTGGCGTAGGGAGTGCCATAGGGAACGACTGTCACTCGCGCGCCGCGCTCGACTAGCATCCGGACGATATTGCGCTTGACGCCGCAGTCGAGCACAACGATGTGCGGACCATCAGCATCCGTGGCAAAGGCGGCTTCCGCCCCGTCCATCACCTCGCGGACGACATCGTGCTCGCCAGGCAACGGAGCGGCGCGTGCCCGTGCTATCAGCGCATCGTCGGGCAAGTGGTCCGCGTTGAGCACGAGCGTCGCCCGCGCATCGCCGACCGACCGGATGTGCCGGGTAAGCGCCCGGGTATCAACCCCGGCGATGCCGGGAATGCCCCACTTCCTGAGGTAGTCGTCGATGGTTCCGGTGGATCGCCAGTTCGAGGGCCGCTCGGCCCATTCGCGGACGACCAGACCGGCGATCCAGGGCTGGCGCGATTCATCGTCTTGCCCGTTGACCCCATAGTTTCCGATCATCGGATAGGTCATGCAGACGATCTGTCCCCGGAACGAGGGGTCGGTGCAGACCTCCTGATACCCGGTCATCGAGGTGGTGAAGACGACCTCCCCGGCGGAATCAGCCGTTGCCCCGAACCCCCGGCCACGAAATACGCGGCCGTCGGCAAGGGCCAGGGCCGCATCTGTCGATGGAGCATACCGGCTCGACGTGCCGCCTCCAGTTCGCTGGAACGGCTGAGGCTCAGGCACGGTGACGCTCCTCTCCCTCGACCAGCGTCAACACGGCTCGCCCGCGAAGGTTCATGCCCAACAGTGGCGTGTTGGCGCTTTTTGTCCGCAACTCATCCTCCCGTACCGTCCACACGCGTTCCGGGTCGAACACCGTCACGTCTGCAATCGCACCCTCGGCAAGCGTGCCCCGATTGCTCTTCAGGATGCCGGCCGGGGCAGCCGTCCAAAGCCGCACGAGTTCGCTCAGCGGCAAGTGCCCCGCCCGAACCAGCGCATGAGTTAGCGGAAACGCAAACTCGAGTCCGCTCAGGCCGAACGCCGCATCCCCGAAGGTGGAGCCGCCCTTCTCCGGGTTGGCGTGGGGAGCATGATCCGTCCCGAAGCAGTCGAACGTGCCGGCCTTCAGCGCCGCTAGCAAATCGACGGTGTCGGACACCGGGCGCAATGGAGGATTGACCTTTGTGTTCGGGTCGGCAGGCCTCCCCTCCGCGCCCGCTTCTTCATCCGTGTTGTGCAGCATTCGCGAACCTCCAACCCACTCGTCGCTCATCACGAGGTGGTGCGGCATGACCTCGGCGGTGACACGGACGCCCCGCCGCTTTGCATCGGCGATCAGAGTCGCGCCCCGCCCGGTGGACACGTGGCAGATGTGCAGCCAACCGCCCGTAAGCTCGGCCAGCATCAGATCGCGAGCGATGATGATCTCCTCGGCAGCCGCCGGGATTCCAGGAATCCCGAGCCGGGCGGACACCGTGCCCTCGTGCATCGCGCCGTCGGCCAGCGCTTTGTCTTCGCAATGCACCATCACCGGTCGGTCGAGCCGCGCGGACGCTTCGAGCGCGGCCCGCATCAGGGCACTGTCCGCCGTGGTGTCCCCGTCGTCGGAGAACCCGACCGCGCCCGCTTCCACGAGCGGGTCGTAATCGATGGAAGCGGTACCGGATCGTCCATGTGTGATCGTGGCGATCGGGTGAACCCGGACGGTGCCCTCCACGGCAACGGCCGCGTCGAGCTGGCGCAGCACTTCCGGTGAGTCGAGTGCCGGTCGGGTGTTGGGCATGCAGGCGATGGACG